>CAVKVE010000001.1:0-31204 GCA_963659655.1 Bacteroidaceae bacterium
GCTTGGTGGGTCACATTGCTACGCAGTGTGAAACGGTCGTAGTCCGAACCGATATAGTATCCTTCGTCTTTCAGGTAACCCAACGAGGTATAGTATGTAGTCTTATCCGTACCACCCGAAATCTTCACCGAGGCCTCAGCCTTCTGACCGATACGGAAAATTTCATCTTTCCACGAGGTCATATTCTCATAGCCGGGCTTATATTCCACATCATTATAGAATTTACCGTCAGCACCAATCAGCGCTGCTCCCGAAGCATTCCACAAGTTATACGAAGAAGGAAGTCCTTTCCCGTCAGAGCCATAAAGTGTGCTGTTAGTAGCTGCCAACCAACGCGCATCGTTCGTGTACAACCCCTTATAGCTGTTGTAGATAGCCATCCACGACATCTCCACATACTCTTTCGGGTCTGAGATCACCGAGTACAGCGGCAGCAGGTGCATATTGGCACCATACTTTACATCCACATCAATTTTGCCGTTCTCGCCCGAAGTACCACGCTTGGTGGTAATCAAGATGACACCGTTTGCACCACGGCTACCATATAGCGAAGTAGCAGTTGCATCCTTCAAGATCGTGGTCGAAGCAATATCACCCGGGTCGATAGCCGACACATCGCCCTCGTAAGGCACACCATCGACTACATACAGCGGCGAGGTAGAGCTATTGATAGAACCGATACCACGAATACGAATGCTTGCGCTCGAACCCGGCTGACCGCTGGTCGTCACCACTTGCACACCGGCAACCTCACCGGCAAGAGCTTTCGAAATCTCCGACGGGCTCTTTTTCTCGATAGCGTCTGCGTTCACTGCTTGCGCCGAACCGGCGAAACTACCTTTCGATACATTACCGTAACCCGTTACGACAATTTCTTGCACTACCTCTGTCGATTCGTGCAGCGTAACGCGTACATTTTTCTTGATAGCCACCTCTTGCGATTGCATACCCACGAAGCTGACTACGAGGGTGGTAGCGTCATCGGGTGCAGTCAAAGTAAACTCACCGTCGAAATCCGAGATAGTACCTACCGAGCCACCCTTTACTTGGATGCTGGCGCCTATCACAGGTTCGCCTTTCTCGTCTACAACCACACCGCTTACCGGCTGCTCTGCCATCGCGGCAAGGCTAACAAGGCCGAGCATTAGGAATGTAAAAACTTTCTTCATACCTATTCGTTTATAAATATCCTGTTTGTTTCTTATTTTTCAACACAACTTTTTCCGCACCTACTCCTTCTTTTTCGCACCTATTCCTTCTTTTTCATACCGTCTTTTCTCTCTCACGCCCCTCCTCATCATTCTCGCCCCTTCCTTTATCTTGCCCCCCCCTCATAGACCGTTTTTTCATAAATATGCAGTCTATGCATACAATCCACCCATGATATATTGCATAAGAGCGTGCAAAGTTACGCCAATTATTTTATACCACCAAACATTTTGCCGATTTTTTATGTTAAAAAGCAGCAAAATGCCCATTTTGCACACTTTTGGCCCGCAAAAATGATAAATATACACTTTATGCATACCCAATTTGCGCCCCAAAAGTCATATATCGACAAAATCTCTTATTGGTATCTCAGCACCGACAGATTGTTTTCATCAAAAATCTCTTGCGCCACTTTTTGCAGCAGCTCAGGGGTCGTGCGTGCAATTTTTTCGTAGGTCTCTTCCCATACCTGCGCCGAACCAAAATAGAGAACCGCCTTTGCCATCGCCAGTGCATTGTTCTCCTGATTCTCGGCCGCAATCGCCATTTGCCCACGCAGTTGCACGAGTGCTTTATGCAGAGCCGTTTCTGTCAGCGGATGTTCCGCCATAGCGGCCAACTCTTTGCGCACCAGCTCCATGCATTGCTCATACTCTTCCGGCTCGCAAGCAAAATAGGTACACCAGTAGCCCGTATCCGACAGCGGCGTATAGGTCGATTCGATGGTATATACCAGTCCCCTTTTCTCACGGAGGCTCAGGTTCAGCCGCGAATTCAAGCTGCCGCCTCCCATTATATTATTAAGGAGATAGAGTGCCAACTGCCGCTCGTGTCCCAACGGATACGCCTGTCCCCCTATCATCACGTGTTGCTGATGCGTATGTTTCTTGTAGCTAACCGTTGCCGCCTTGTTTTCCGGCACAAACATGCGCATCAGCGTGTTTTCCACCATCGGATACCCTGCGAATTCTTTTTCCGCTAAGCGGAACACCTTGTCAGTGGCTATGTTTCCCTGAAAGAACACTACCATCCGGCTCGGCTTGTAATGCTCGCGCATCCAGTTGATGGCCAATTCCGGCTTACTGCTGATGTGTCGCAGCGTCTTTTTTGTACCCAGAATCGGCATCGCCAGCGAGTGGTTACGGAAAATCAGATTCTCAAAATCGTCATATATCAACTCGCTCGGCGAGTCGTTATAGCTTTCTATCTCATCGTAAATCACGGTGCATTCCTTGTCCGTTTCCGTTTTCGGAAAGGTCGGTTCCGTTACCATTTCTGCCAGCAGGTGCAGCGTGCAGGCCACATGGTCAGCCATCGTTGCCGCATAGAAAGTAGTCTCTTCTTTGGTCGTGTAGGCGTTCACTTCGCCGCCCACTCCTTCTATATTATTGATTATCTGTCGCGAAGTATGATGTTGTGTCCCTTTGAATACGCAGTGTTCAATATAGTGCGCCATACCATTCTCTTCCGGTTGTTCATCGCGCGTACCGGTTCCCACCATCACGCCCATATAGACCACTTCCGATGCCGTACGCCGATGTACCACGCGTATTCCGTTCGGTAATGTATGATAAAAAGTTTCAGCCATTTTTATGCTTTATTTGTGTAAATCAATTATTTGTCGTACCTTTGCACCCACTTTTGTGAGAGCTGAGCCCTTTGCGGGTTTCCGAAAGGCTCTTTTAATAGTTTTTGCGGCATTGGCGGAATTGGTAGACGCGCTAGACTTAGGATCTAGTTCCTAACAGAGTGAAGGTTCGAGTCCTTTATGCCGCACCGGACGAGCCTTTGGGCTCGTTTTTTGTTTCAGCTCTTTTGAGCTCAAACTCACTTTTGTTTCAGCTCGTTCTTGTTCAAGCTCGTTCTTATTTCCGTTCTTTCTTGTTCAAGTATAGTTTTGTTTTGGCTCACTTTTTGTATTGTTCCCTTAGCAGGACCGAACCAACTCGGACAAAACGAAACTATATCTGCAAATTATATCAATATGAAACGCAATCTATTCTTTCTTCTCGCTATAGTTGCCTGCATGGCATCTTGCACATGGGATCAAGAGTCACAGTACACGCCCACCATTACCCCTTCTTATATTGTGTGTCACCACGCTGACACCACCGCAACCGGTGCCAAGTTGCCTCTCGATACGCTGAGCGTCAGTATGAAGGACGACAACTACATTCTTGATACCGTCCATACCAACGACACGGTGCATTTCTCCATCATGTTGCGCAGCTTCACGAACAACCTCACGGGATTCACCATCGATTACGATAGCACGCAGCTTGCTTTCACCATCGATTCTATCCAAGCTATACAGCACGCTCTCGATAGCACCTCCGTACCTTCGCAGTGTCAGCTGAAGTTTGTTCCGGGCTATGTGGTTGCCGTTTTCCCCGTGCATTATATTCCTCGCAAGACCGGCACGCACGATTTCAAGCTCACTGTCACGAGCGATTCCAAATACTCCCCCGTGTCTTACACCCTTCGCCAGCCTGTTGAGCAGCCCACCACCCCAAAATTCTAACCTGCTCTCAACGCTCAACTAAAAAACTGCTCTCAACACTCAACTCCTTTCGCCTCTTCCCATAGTTTATCCATCTCTTCGAGCGAAAGGTCTTGCAGTTTGCGTCCTTGTTCCGTCGCTTTTTGCTCAATGTAGTTAAAGCGGCGGATAAATTTTTGGTTGGTCATTTCCAACGCATTGTCAGGGCGTATTTTGTAGAGTCGCGCCGCATTCACGAGCGAGAACAGCACATCGCCGAACTCTCTTGTTGCTTTGTCGCTGTCTTTATTTGCGGCAGACGCATCTCGTTCTTTCATCTCTGCCTCAAACTCGGCAATTTCTTCTTTCACCTTTGCCCACACGCCATCGGCTTGTTCCCAGTCGAATCCGGCGTTGGCGGCTTTGTCTTGTATGCGGTAGGCTTTCACCAATGCAGGCAGTGCTTCGGGCACTCCTTCCAGCACGGTCTTGTTACCGCCTTTTTCTTTCAGTTTCACTTGTTCCCATAGGTGGCTCACTTCCTCTGCATTCTTTGCAGCCACCTCGCCGTACACATGCGGATGACGGAATATCAGCTTGTCGCACAGTCGGTTACATACATCGGCGATGTCAAAATCACCGGTCTCGCTGCCGAGTTTTGCGTAGAACACCACGTGCAGCAGCACATCGCCCAGCTCTTTGCTTATTTCCGTCTTGTCTTCCCGAACAATCGCCGAAGCAAGTTCGTACACTTCCTCTATCGTGTTCTGTCGTAGGCTCTCAAAAGTCTGTTTCCGGTCCCACGGACACTTCTCGCGCAGGTCATCCATCACGGTCAGCAGTCTGTCAAACGCTGCCAACTGCTCTTCTCTTGTATGGAGTTGTTTTGCCATTGTTTGCTTATTTGTTTACTAATTTATATAGACTAATTCCTATAGACCTATTTATATAGCTGATTGATACCGATATACCGATCGCTATCCACCTATTCTATTTGCCCTGTAAGGTCACTCCTCATCCGTGTGCAGACTTACTCTCCCCTCTTCGTCCATCTGTGCATAGGTCCATTGTTGGAAGCAGTCGCCCAATATCAGCACTCGGCTGTCGCGGGTTATTTGCAGGTCGAGTTCAATGTGCCTATGCCCAAATATGTAGTAGTCATGATGTTTTCCCATGCGTTCCTGCTCTTTGGCGTATAGCACCAGTTCTTCATGCTCCTCGCCTTTGTATGGACACGGCTTAGCCAATTCTTTGAGCCGACTTTTGGCTGCCCAACCATAGCCGAACCGATTGCCCCATGCAGGCGGAACCAGCCGAAACAACTGCTGTATCACCCGATTATGGAATAATCGCCGTAGTGCTATAAAATTCCGAATCTTTTTCTGTATCTCCGCAGGGTAGTACTTTTCCCAGTCGCTCGGCATCACCCCGTCGCCATGCCCCAAATACACATTCTTCCCATTTATCACCATCTCGCAAGGCTCTTTCACGATGGTCACCCCCGTTTTTTTTCTGAGTCCGCCAAAGGTCCACAGGTCATGATTTCCCAAGAAATAATAAACTGGTATGCCTCGCTCCGTTATTTTCCGAATGGTCTGTATAAACGGCTCGTATTCTGTCTTTGCGCTATCTCTCCACGCATACTCGTACCAATAGTCGAACATATCCCCCAGCAGGTAGATAGCCGTTGCATCTTGCGCGATACGCTCAATGAGCAGTACCACCCGTTGCTGATGCGCAGCCCTGTCTGCCATCGCTCTCGACCCTATATGTGCATCACTCAAAAAATAAACCACAACCCGTTGGTAATTATGAATTAAGAATTACGAATTAAAAGTTATAGTCGTTCGTAATTCATCATTCTTCATTAGAATCACATCATTCCCAGTTCCAGTTTTGCCTCCTCGCTCATCATGTCTTTCGACCATTCCGGCTCGAAAACGATATTCACTTGCACCTCTTTCACGCCCTCGACGCTCCCCACTTTTTGTTTGATGTCTTCCACCAGGAAATCTCCTGCCGGGCAACTCGGTGCGGTGAGGGTCATATCTATCTTGCAGACGCCCTCCTCGTTCAGGTCGATGTTGTATATCAACCCAAGGTCGTATATATTGACGGGTATTTCGGGATCAAAAACCGTCTTGAGCATTTTCAGTATGTTTTCTTCTGTCTGTAGAAACTCGTTCATTGTTTCTTCGCTTTCTGTATAGTATTGTTTAATAGCGGATTATCCAAGTCCTTATAAGTATTTTCTGATTCCGACCAGTTCTTCTCGCAGTCGTCCCAATATCTCTATTGCTTTTTGCTTGCTATCGGTCTGTTTATCATTGCTTTCTATTTCTCGGCGGATGGCATCGATTCGGGTTATTTTCAGCTCGTCGCGGATGTGTTTTATCTGTCGCAGCAGTTGCACATCGTTTTTCGAAAAATACCGATTTCCATGCCCGTCTTTGCGTGGGTCGAGCTGACTGAACTGACTTTCCCAATAGCGAATGGTCGATATCGGCAGCCCCGTCAGTGCGATTGCCTCGCTCATCGAGTAATACCGCTCCTGCAGTTCGGTTATCGGAGTCAAAGTATTCAGTTCTTTCGATGCCATAGTCTATTGATTACCACTGTATTACTTGCATATTTTCAGCTTCCTGCCCGCACGGATGTTGTCGTTTTTCAGTCCGTTCCACGCCCGCAGCTGCTTCACCGAGCAATGGAATTTCTTCGCAATTCCGCCCAGCGTGTCGCCATTTTTAATGGTGTAATAGGTCACTCCGTTCACCCGATATGCTCCCGAAACATCGGTTGTCTTGGCGAGGTCAATCTCCGCGCGTCGATTGTTTATCAGTTGGTCGGCCTTGTGCGCATAGATGCTGTCCTGTTGTTCGATAAACGCCCCCGCTTTCTCCATAGGCAGACAGAGCGTGTAGGGAGTGCCACCGGGCAATATATCTCTGACATACTGCGGATTGAGTCGTCTGAGTTCTTGTATGTCGATGTTCAGTTTTTCCGCCACTTGCGTCAGGTGCAGCCGTCGTGTGGTCACTATCGTATCCGTCAGCATCACCTTATCCAACGGAGCGGGGCAGATACCGTGCTCCTCGCTGTAATTCATCGCATAGTTGGCGGCAATGAATATCGGCAGATAGCTGCGCGTCTCTCGTGGCAGGTAGGGGTAGATACTCCAGAAGTCGCGTTTCCCTCCCGCCCGATGGATTGCCTTACTTACATTGCCCGAGCCGCAGTTGTAGGCAGCTATCACCAAGTTCCAGTCGCCAAACACCTCGTACATCGCTTTCAGAAATCGGCAAGCCGCATCGGTAGCTTTCAGCGGGTCCATGCGTTCATCCACCAGCGAGTTGATTTCCAGTCCGTATCGTTTTCCTGTGTAGGGCATAAACTGCCATAGTCCGGCAGCCCCTGCATGCGAGTGCGCTTGCGGATTGAGTGCCGATTCTATGATGGGCATTATCTCCAGCTCGTAGGGTAGCCCGTAGCGGTCAAGTGCCTCCTCAAATATCGGGAAATAGTATTCCGACATCCGCTTCATGCGCGCCACCTGTTTGTAGTTTCGTTGCATATAGCGCAGTATAAAGCTGCGCACCACCTCATTGTAGGGCAGCTCCACCACGCACGGCAGTGCCTGCAGGCGAGCTTTATAGACAGAGTCCGGCAGCACTTCCGTCACAACCATCCCCGTGCAATCCGTGGTGTCAAGCCATCCCATGGCCCAATCCATCATGCGGAAATCGATATCCGACAGGCTGTCTTTGTCCCAGTGTTGCGGAAATATCGGCCCCATGGTCAGCGTGTCCTCCATTGCCTCAATGATTTGCTCTATCGAGTCCATCGCCAGCGTGTCGGCCTGCAATATCTCCACCGTGTCCACCGCTACTGCCTCCACCGCCATCGGTTCTGCACCGTTTTGGTTGTCAGCCATTGCTTGCGCCGGGAATCCAATCCCCACGCCGAGCAAGCCCATTATGTATAGTATCTTGTTTTTCAAAATGTTACCGCTAATTTTAGTTCCGTTGTTCGTTGTTGTTGCAAGTCGTCGTAGTAGATACACGGCTCCACATTCAGGGTCAAGTCCGGTGAGATATCAAAGTCGAATAGTTGTGCATCGACATACGCATCCACTAACGACAGCGCATACACGGCAATTGTCACCACAATACTTATGTCCCTGTATCGCCGATAGGTGCTTTGCCAGGTCTGCAGCGTCGAGGTATATTTTGTCGTCCCTCCCATGCGCTCAATCGTATAGCCTTCAGGCAAAATGGCGTTGTATGTTTTGGTCGGATCGGTCGAACTCACCACACCTTTCTGTGCATCGTTATACAAATCTCTGTATGCTTGCTTGTAGCTGTTGTAGCGTGATTGATTGAACGAAATGGCGTAGCCGCAGCCCATAAATCCGCCATACACTATCGGCAGTTTCCAATAGCTTCCGTTGTATATTTGTCCCGCACCGGGCAGGATAGCCCCCAGCCACACGGCTTTCAGCGCATCGGGTTTCCGTTTCAGGTCGATGTAGTATTTGTATTCCGCCTCATTGGCGGAAATCACCGCCGTGTCCGGAATATGATAGATTGAATCATTCGGTGCCGCCCATCCCGACGACACCACTCCGCACAGCAGCACCACTATGTATATCCAACGCTTCAAATTTGCCCGTTTTTGTCCCTTACTACTGATAATGAGTTGCTTACGACAATTTGCTTACGAGAGCCTGCAGTCCTTCCTCATCGCTGAAATAGACTGTCAGCTTGCCGTCGGCAATTTTCACCTTTTTCCCTAAGGCCTCGCCCAAGCTTTTCTCTATATCTTTGTATTGTTCCTTGTTTTCCGCAGCTTTGCGGGTCTTTTTGGTTTCCGTTTTTCCGGCGCTCACTAATTCCTCCACTTTGTGTACCGACAGTCCCTCTTTCAGAATACGCTGATAGAGGTCGAGTTGTTGCTCTGCCGAAGGAGAACCCAAGATAGCCCGAGCATGCCCCATGTCTATCTTCTTTTCTTTGATACCCATTTGTATCTCTGCCGGCAGTTTGAGCAGACGCAGATAGTTCGCCACCGTAGCGCGCTTCTTTCCCACCCGTTCCGACATACGCTCTTGCGTCAGCTGATAGTCGTCCATCAGTCGCTGATACGCCAGTGCTATCTCTATGGCATCGAGGTCTTCGCGTTGAATATTCTCTATCAACGCCCATTCCATCACCTGCTCATCTTTGGCAGTGCGTATGTAGGCAGGAATCGAGTTCAGCCCCGCCATTTTCGATGCTCTGTAACGACGCTCGCCGGCAATAATCATATAGGTGCCGTTGTCGTTCTTGCGCAGCGTGATAGGCGAGATGACGCCGTGTTCGCGTATCGAGTCCGCCAATTCCGCCAACGCCTCCTCATCGAAGTTGCGTCGTGGCTGATCGGGGTTGGCAACAATTTTATTCAGTTCTACCTCGCTGATGCTGCTTCCGCCGTTTGTATCCACATGTGTCGTATCTATCAGGGCGTCCAATCCTCGCCCCAGTCCGGTCATTTTCTTCATATTCGTTGCATTTTTTCAGTTGAGAGTTTAGAGTTTAGCGCAGTTGAGCGTTATCAGTAGATCGTTTTATGCCTTGTTGCGCTTAATCAATTCTTTGGCAAGTGCTATATAGTTCTGCGCCCCCTTGCTTTGCGGGTCATATTCCAGCACCGACATTCCATGGCTCGGTGCCTCACTCAGACGCACATTACGGGTAATCACCGCATTGAATACCAAGTCACCGAAGTGTCGCTTCACTTCTTCATATACCTGATTGCTCAGTCGCAACCGATTGTCGTACATAGTCAGCAAGAATCCCTCGATTTGCAGCGCAGGATTGAGTTGCGACTTGATGATTTTTATCGTGTTGAGCAGCTTCGCAATTCCTTCCAGTGCAAAGAATTCGCACTGCACCGGAATCACCACGCTGTCGCTTGCCGTCAATGCATTGATGGTGATTAGACCCAACGAAGGCGAGCAGTCAATCAAAATATAATCATATTCGGCGCGTACTTGGTTCAAAATTCCTTTCAGCAGCGTTTCATGATTTTCTATGCTGAGCATCTCTATCTCCGCCCCCACCAAGTCGATGTGGCTGGGGATGAGCGACAAGTTCTTTACCGATGTCTCCACGATGGCGGTGTGCGGGTCAATGCCGTTCACCAAGCACTCGTATATTGTATTTTCCTGTTCTTGTATCTCCACGCCAAGACCCGACGAGGCATTGGCTTGTGGGTCGGCATCCACCAGAAGCACTTTCTTTTTCTGCATAGCTAAGGCTGCCGCTAAGTTAATAGCCGTTGTGGTTTTTCCTACTCCGCCCTTCTGATTGGCCAACGAAATTATTTTACTCATATTATGTTGATTTTTTAATCGATTTAGTTTCTTTCCTGTACCCTATTTACAGCCTTTCCAAAATTTGGTCAGCCGTTATCTCTTTGCACGCAAAGTTGCGATACCAGCACCAGTTTTTGCCGTGGCAAGTGCAGGGTCGGCACGCGATGTCGTTGCGTTGTATAATGTCTTTTTCGCTTTGTTTCCACCCCATGAATCCCATTTTCGGATGTGTAGCACACCATACGCTCACCGCACGCAGCCCCACCAACGAGCTTAGGTGCTGATTGGCAGAATCCATGCATATCATCACATCTAACCCACGCATCAACTCCAATTCCTGTTCCAGCGGCAGCTGTCCCGCCACGCTGTGCGTATGTGGGAACACGCTCGACCACTGCCGCAGCATTTCGCACTCTATCTTCCCCGCTCCGAATAGAAACAGTTCTGTATTCGGCTCGGCGGACAATTTTTCTATCACCTCTTTTGTCACCCGATAGGGCAACATATTCGATTTCGATTTTGCAAACGGCGCTATCCCAATCCGCCTCACCCTTTCGCCCCCATCTACATTCCCTTCACTTTTCCTTTCATCTCCACCCATAGCACTTTTAACTTTTCCCATAGCATTTTCCACTCCCCCACCTATATTTTCGCCACCACCTATATTTCCACCACCTATATTTCCACCACCTATATTTCCACCACCTCCTATATTCTTTTTCCCCTCGTTTTTTTCTCGATTTCCCGAACCAACGCCGAAGGAACACGCAACCATCCCCTGTGCTTCCCGGTTGATTGGCAGTGCCTCAAAGCTCCTATCCGTTTGGATGCCTGCTCGCAGCATCGTCCATCTGTACCGGTCGAACTCTGTCGGCAGCGCATCACTCTTTGTGGCGCCCCTTAGCAGCATCTTTCTTTTCTGCCAGCGGCCGTATCGCACGCCCACCACTCGCTTACCCTGCAGCCGAAACAGTGCCCTCAGCAGCTGTGTCTGTGGCACATCTTGCAGGTCTATTACGCAGTCAGCATCGTATGGTTGCAGCTCATGCCACAGCTTCAATATCCGACCCACTCCCATATAAGTGACCTCGTGGAACTGCACATTTTCCATGCCATAGAACATGGCGGCCAGTTTTTTTTTCGCCACTACCACAAATCGATCGTTCGGTTGGAGTCGGCTGGCGGTGGCGATGACCGGTACGGTCATCGCCACATTCCCCAGCGTCGATAGTCGTAGTATCAAATAGGTCACTTTCGATTCATTTAGGCGGTATGTTCCTGTCTGCCAGAATCCTTTCCCGCCGATTTATGCCTTAGAGCGCCTTTGCTTCTGTGCGAACAGCCTCAAACCAATCGTTGTCGGTTTTCATGCTGCGCTCGCCGTCGCTCCACTCGCTCCAGCATGCGCCGAAGTAGTAGGTCAGCGTGTCGCCCACGTGATACTCCTTGAGCGAAAGCAGACTGCCGTCAATCACGCCCTGATAGGTAGCACCCGGTGTTACCACAGCCACATAGTCGCGTCCTTGCGAGGTTGAGCCGTTGTACTCATAGTTGAGTTGCGCTGCGTATTTGTCCGACAGAGCGTCTTCGCAGTAGGCAATGGCGCCGCACTTGCTGCATTGCATCACATTGTCCACCGTGTCGTGCATGTAGATACCACCGCCCACATAGAGTTGCGGCAGGCGTATCTTCGTCGGGCAGTTGATCACTACCTCAGCCTTGTTGAACATTTTCCCGGCCTCAGCCGTTACGGTCAGCGTAGCGTTCATGATTTGGTCGCATACGAGCAGGCTGTCGTAGGTCAGACAGAACACAAACTTATTGGGTGTCTGCTCCAGTATTTTCCAACTCGAATAGGGGCCACCCACATACAGCACGCTGTCAGCCATCACAGCCAAACCGCCGCAACCCACCGTGTGTGCCACCTTGTAGCAGTCCAGTCCCTTGCCATAGTTGATATGGTAGGGCAAGTTCAATTGATGCTCCCGATAGTAGAAACTATCCACCACCAATTCCGGTGTTGCTTTCAGCCACAGATCCACTCCGTTCGACGGATATTCCGGCAGCAGAGCCGGTCCGTACAGACGAAAAGCGGCATATTCATTTTCCCACGCAAAATCATCTTTGCGTTCCGGCACATAGCGGCCGTATACACGAGCCTGCTCGGTTGGCTGACAAGCAGCCAACACGCACAGACACGCTACAAAATAAAGAACTTTCTTCATTCTTAATTTGAGATTCTTCGTTCGTAATTATCTCGGCTTATTCGGGTTGTTTTCCGATGTATGCCAAGATACCGCCATCTACATAGAGGATATGTCCATTGACAGCATCCGAAGCGTGCGAAGCCAAGAATACTGCAGGACCACCCAACTCATTCGGCTCGAGCCAACGACCTGCCGGGGTCTTTGCGCAGATAAACTTGTCGAACGGATGACGGCTGCCGTCGGGTTGAATTTCACGCAGCGGAGCGGTTTGCGGAGTAGCGATGTAGCCCGGGCCAATGCCGTTACACTGAATGTTGTACGAGCCGTATTCCGAGCAGATATTGCGGGTCAGCATCTTCAATCCACCCTTAGCGGCAGCGTACGCGCTGACGGTTTCGCGACCGAGTTCCGACATCATCGAGCAGATATTGATGATTTTTCCTTCGCGGCGTTCCATCATTTCCGGAAGCACTGCCGAACTAACTATGAACGGAGCCACCAGATCCACGTCAATCACTTGTTGGAATTCTTGACGCTTCATCTCGTGCATCGGGATACGCTTGATGATACCTGCGTTGTTCACCAAGATGTCGATTTGACCTACCTCTTGATGAATCTTTTCAACCAGTGCCTTCACATCATCCTCTTTCGTCACGTCGCAGACATAGCCTTTCACGTTCTTGATACCTGCTTCCGCATAGTTGTTCAGTCCACGCTCCAAGGCAGCCTCATTGATGTCGTTGAAGATGATGGTTTTGATACCTGCCTCAACAAAAGCTTTCGCAATGTTGAAACCAATTCCGTACGATGCGCCTGTAATCCACGCATTTTTACCTTCCAATGAAAATGAATTTTTCATACTATTATTTTGTTATTAAGTGTTAGTAGTTTTCTGTTATTTTTGTCGAGTTATCGTTTTGCTTTCCCCTGCGCAGTAGCCATTATTTAACAGTAAATATGCAGAGAACCGACAGCCCTTTTATTTCAGGTCGGTTATCAAGCTGAAATCCTGATCTCCGTAGTCCAAGTTTTCGCCGCCCATACCCCAAATAAAGGTGTAGTTGTGGGTAGCTGCAGCGCTGTGGATCGACCATTCCGGCGACAGCACCGCCTGATTGTTGTGCATCCAGATGTGGCGGGTCTCCTGCACTTCTCCCATGAAATGGCAGATCGCTTGGTCTTCCGGCAATTCAAAATAGAAGTATGCCTCCATACGGCGCGAGTGTACGTGTGCCGGCATCGTGTTCCATACGCTGCCCACAGCCAATTCGGTCATACCCATCTGCAGTTGGCAGGTCGGCAGTACCTGATTGACAATCATCTTGTTAATATCACGCTCGTTGGACATATCGAGGCTGCCGAGGTGTGCCACTACCGCATCTTTTTTCGTCACCTTCTTGTCCGGATAGGTGGTGTGAGCGGTTGCCGACAAGAAATAGAACAGTGCCGGTTCTTTTGCATCCACCGATTCGAAGGTTACCTTGCGGTCGCCACGACCCAAATAGAGGGCCTCTTTGTAGTCCAATTCAAAGGTCTCGCCATCCACATGAACCAATCCTTTTCCCTTACCTACATTATAGATACCTATCTCTCGGCGGGTCAAGAAGAACGGTGCTTTCAGCGGGTCAATAGCCTCCAATGTCAGCACTTCGCCTACGGGCATTGCGCCGCCCACTACCATGCGGTCATACATCGAATATACCATATTCACCTCGTTCGGAGTGAATACTTTCTCAATCAAGAAGTCTTTGCGCAGCCGCTCGGTGTCGTAGCTCTTTGCGTCCGCAGGATTCGCCGCATAGCGAATTTCGTAATTAGTTTTCATCGTATAAATATTTTAGTTGTTGTTATTGTCCGTCCTATTTTTATCGGTTCTTTTCCTCTCAAAATCCACCCTTTCACCTAACGAGCTTGCACCTTTTTACGAGGCTTAAATTCCCACAGCCATGCAAAATTCAGGCTCAGATTCATCGCGCTTGAAGTAGAAAAATAGTCGGTTGCATCGTTCGAGAACATCGATCCTAAACTATAATTAAACCGTGCCTCCACCTGATACACCCCTGCTTTTTTCGACCGATAGTAGCATCCTAATCCGCCCGCCAGTCCCCAGTCAAATGGTCGCTCTATGGCATTGTATTGATAGGTATTCGTGGTCTGTTCCACGCCTTTTCCTTTGTTGTCATACACGCAGTACCCGATTTGCGGTCCTAAGTTGAAGAATCCCCGGAAACTTGATTTTCCGAAATAGATATGCATCAAAAACGGCACCTCTATATAATGTAACGCGCGCGTGTAGTAGCCGCCGTCGTTATTCTCTCGCCAGCCTCGTTGCATGTAGTTCAGTTCCACCTGCACGGCGCAGCACTTCTGCCCGCTGTATCGGAATACCAGTCCTCCGTTAGCGCCCCAGAGTGCGGTCTTTGTCAGCGGCGTCATATTTTCCACCGTGGGCGAAAACAGCACCGTCGATGCCATACCGCCTGCCTGCACGCCAAAGTACATCTCCGGTTGCCGCAGTCGAGGCTGTGCCATTCCCGTCAGTGCGAGCAGCACCCCGCACCCGAGTAAAACGATTCTATGTATGCTATTCCGACTCAAATTTTATTCGCTTTTCGAATTTTGTCCGTTTGTGTTCACAGTTCCGTATGTTGCACCGTTATGTGCGTGTTCACATAGCCGCCTTCTTCGTTCACGCGCTCAAATACAGCGTGCGACTGAATTCCCTTGTATTCCGAACCAACGCCTTGGGACCAGTGTCGGAGGTATGCCACCATTTCCTGCACCATATCGTATCCCAACATATCAAATCGTGGCGATTCGCTGCTGTGTTCGTGTCCGAAATAGCGGGCATACAGTGCCTCGTAGGCAGCCCGTTCCGGACTGTTCTCATTGACAAACAGCGAGGTATAGACTTGCGGCAGTAGGATGTTCTCCTGTGCCCACGAGTAGCGAGTAAGCAGTGTCAACTGATGCCCGCCTTTGGCTTGCAGCACGCGCGGCATCAGCACCTGTATGTTCGCATATTTTTCCGTGTTGAATATCAGTATATTCTCCACGCTGTCTTTGAGCGATGCCCCTAACGAGTCTTGCAGAATGGCACGAATGGTCGTGGTTGTGTACGGGACCCCCGATGCCATGATGTCTTTGCGCAGCTGTCTGATTCCGGCGGGAATATCTGCATCCTTTGCTTCCACCAGCACACAATTCACTTGGTTGCCCCGTTCTTTAAGCCACTCCACCATCACACGGCTTTCCGTGTCCGATGACGGATTGAATTGGAACAGGTACGGATTCGATTCTATGCCGTCTATGCGGTCGGTGAAGGGCGCCAATACCGGAATATGGTGCGTGCGTGTCCATTCGCTCACTTGCAGCAACTGCATCGGGTAGGGCAGTCCGATTATCACATCCGCTTGGTCGAGTTTGCCCGCTTCGAGCAATTCCCGCACTTTTGTGGCCGATTTTTCCGTGTCGAACACATCCAGCACAAAACGAGTTCCGTCTTGTTGCAGGTCGTATAGTGCCAACAGTGCGCCCTCGTAGAAATCCACAAAACGGTCCATGTTGCGGTCACGCTTCGTGTTGCCGGCTTGGAACGGAAGCATCAGCGCGATACGAATAGCCGATGTATCTTCTGCCGTCAGTTGCACGGCAATCTGCGCCGAGTCCATCGCCCCCTGCAGCAGCGAATCCACCGATATGGTAATCACCTCTGCCGCATCCCATGCCCCCACTCTCTCCGTCGTTATCTCTTTTTTCGGCTCTGCGGCAACCTCAGCGGTCAAAGTATTCGTTTCCACTGCCTGCTCAGGTGCTGTTTTTGCAGGTTCTACGGGTGCAGATACCGGTGCAGGTGCAGCAGCCCCTTGTGTTGCCACCGACTCTTTCTGCTCTGCCGATGCCGCAGGAATGGTCTTCACTTGTTCTGCTATCGGCAGTGCTTTGTCCGACACCGGAATCAAAATGATTTCCCCATAATGCAGTCCTCGTTCCTGCAACGACGGATTCCATTTGAGTATTTCTTCCTGACTGACGCCAAAATTCACACTGATTCGGTAGAGGCCTATACTTTTCTCCACCTCATAGCGATACACGGGTTGTTCGTTTATCGTGTCCACCGGATACGGCAGCAGTTCGGCACGCACCGTCCCCGCCGCCATCATCAGTAATGCTACTATTGATAATCCAATTTTTCTCATCCGCAACAACTTATTCGTAAGTCTTTCGTTTTTCGCAGTTTTCCTGTTTTTTCGCAGGTATTCCTGCCTATTTGGTTTGTTCCAATTTGTTCAGTTCCAATGCAGCGAGTATCAGCGGGCCGATTCCTTTGGGGTCGTTGTCACGCACTTTCTCGTTGATGTAATACTCATAAGTACCGCTGCGATAGGGGTTTCCTCCCAGTCCGGCGACGGCGCAGCATCGTGTCAGGCTCACCGTACCGTCCTCGTTCGACACCACTGCATTTCGCCATAGTCCGCCGAACGCTTTTTTCGCTTCATCCCCGAAGGAGGACCGAAGGTAGCCCATTCGTGCGCCTTTTGCCATCGCATAGCAGAACATAGCCGAGCAGGTCGATTCCGTATAGTTTCCCTCTGCTGTCGGCATATCAAGCACTTGATACCACATCCGTGTTTCCTTATCTTGGTATATCAGCAGCGCATCGCACACGCGTCGCAGTATCCCAATCAGCGTTTCTCGCCCTTCGTGGTCGCGTGGCAAGTAGTCCAATACATCGCATATCGCCATCACGTACCATCCTTCTGCTCGTCCCCATGTATGCGGGCTGCACCCCGTCACGCTGTCGGCCCACGCTTGTGCCTTGCTCTCATCCCAACCGTGATAGTTCAGTCCCGTTGCCACATTCAGCGTATGGCTATCCACCACCCGGAATTGCCGCACCACATCATCAAATATCGTATCCTCCACGGCTGTATGATTGCGTTCTTTTGCCCACACGGCATAGTGTGCATAGAAAGGCTCTGCCATATACAATCCGTCCATCCACATCTGCGAAGGATAAATTTGCTTGTGCCAAAATCCGCCTTCGCTCGTACGCGGCTGCGTTGCCAGTTGTGACCGCAGCAGTTCGATGGCTTGTTCATATTCTTTGTGCGGGCGAATCGAATCGAGCAAATAGATAAAGTTTCCTCCGTTCACTCGGTCCAGATTATATTTGCTCAGGTCATAAGTGCGTATCGTTCCGTCCGGCAGCAGAAAATAGTCCGCAAATGCCTGCACATAGTTCAGATAGGTCGTATCGCCCGTTGCCAGATAGGTTTCCAGCATAGCTTTTGCCACCAGCCCTTGTGTGTAATCCCATTTCGGTTTGGTCAGAAAGTCCGCCATCCATAGTTCCGGATTATGTTTCATCTCCGATTGTGCAATGGTCGTCGCACAAGCCAAATAATCCATGCGAGGCGTGTCGTTTTGCGAATTTCCGCAGCTCACGAGTCCGCATAGCAGCACCAACGATGCCAAATAATTCAATGTGTTTTTCATCGGGTATATTTCTTTTTGCGCACCACGAGTACCACCGCCCCTGCCAAAGCAAGCAGGGCAATCGGCACAATAGTGCTTATTAGTTGGATTTTCGTTCTCAGGTCGTGCGCCCGCTTGTCATTGAGCAGCCGGAGTGCCACCGTTTTCTCTCTCAAGGCTATCAGTCCCTCATCATCCGCCAGATACAGCACCGCATTCACCAGAAAGTCACGATTCCCGAATTGCATTCCCGTGTATCGGTCATAGCCAACGGGCAGCGGCTGTCCCTTCTCCGTCTCGTTTCGGATGATG
This sequence comes from Bacteroidaceae bacterium, assembly GCA_963659655.1. Lineage (GTDB taxonomy): Bacteria > Bacteroidota > Bacteroidia > Bacteroidales > Paludibacteraceae > Colicola. Next base: position 18,038 of record CAVKVE010000001.1, read on the forward strand.
CTTCCTGCGCCCACCACCACTTGTCGTGTTTTCACGCTGCGTGGCCGAACCATCTCCGAACCATCTATGCTGTCAGGCCTCATTCGATGCTCATACGCCGATGGGAATTCTCCCTCTAACGAGTAAGCAACCGGTATGAATTGGTACTGAAAGGTATTCATATCCGGATTCAAGTCGCCCAGATCCACTTCGGCAGGCGTGGCTATCAGTCGGCTTGCCGACGAGGTAGCCAGCAGGATTTCCTTTTTTATTCCGTCTTCTCCGCCCACAACATCCACCGGCGAGGCAAACACCGAGCTTACCTGCGCCACATTACGTGTGATGGGCGACACTTGCGAGGTCAGCAGCAGCGGTGCATAGTACCACGGCATAGGCTGTAGGTTGGTCTGTGTCGGGTCAGCGGACACATTCACCGCTATCGGCAGGCACTGCACATCTTGCAGCAGTGCCGGATTGATACGCACCCCGTAGCGGAACAGCATATCGGTCAGGTGCAAGTCCAGCGGCAGCACCGGCGTGTATCCTTCTTGTGCCAACACCTTGTCCGAGAACTGCACCCCGTTCAGCAGCCATAGTACTCGCCCACCCCGCATAATGTATTGGTCTATAATGTATCTGTCTTTGTCCGAGAAAGGTCGTTGCGGGTCAGCCACTATCACCACTTTGTATGCATCTAATGCATGCGGGTCGCTCCCTAGCACGCCTCTGTCTATTTGGAAATATCGGTTGAGTGCCGTGCTTATGTCGTACACATTTTGTTCCGGCAGTTCTCCGTGTCCTTCCAGAAAAGCGATAGCAGGCGTTTCGGTCTGCAGCAGACCATGTATAGCCTCCGCAAAGGCGTATTCCAAGTTCTCGATGCTGATATTCAGGTTTTCCTCGCCCGACATGCCTCGGTTGTTTTTCAGCAGACTGACCACCGCCGAACGATTCCTGTACCGAACCACCGCATACGGATACACCGGTGTTTGCGCCGTCTTTCCGTCTTTTTGCCGTTCGTGAATCACAATCGGTTGCAGACTTTTTGGTCGTTCTCCGTCTTCCTCCAAATAGGTATGGCTGTGTATATCGGCATACACGCCCATCTCTTCGGTCAGTTCTTGCGTCGCCGTTCGAAGTCGTCTGAATCCGCTGTTCAGGTCGCCCGACAGATAGAGCGTAATATCAATCGTGCCGTCGGTCGATTTCAGCAGGTTGCGGGTCGGTTCCGACAGACTATAGCGTTTGTCGTCCGTCATGTCTATACGCACAACGCAGAAGTGCAGTGCCACATTCAGCAGCACCAACACCCCAATTGCTATCATCCACCGATACCTACGCACTTTTTCCTTACAGTTTTCCTTCTTTCAGTTCGTTGAACACCTTTTGGTCTATCTCCACGGCGTATTTCTCACGCAGCGAGCGCACCCATTCGCGTTCCAGATAGTCCTGATAGTCGGTCACCACTTTGCCTCGCTCGTCTTCATATTCTTCCGGTGCGCGCAGCACTTTACCCACGCAGAATACAATCGGGAATTCTTCATCCACGGCACATTCTGCCTTTTTCAGCTTGAATCCGTACTTATCTACGGCAGGGTTTTGTCCTTGTTCCCACAGCCCGTGCGAGAATTTCACGTAGGTCACGCTGTCCAGATTCAAACGATGATTCAGATAGCTGTCTATCGAGTCCGTATTCGCATTTTTGATAATCGAGCGAGCCGCTTTTGCGGTGTTTTTGTCCTTGCAGTATACTAAGTAGCCTTTGTAGTGCGGCTTTTCCCAGGTATAGTTTTTCTTGTTTTCCGCGAAGAATTTCGTCAGCCCGACGGTATCTTTTCCGGCCTTGTCCCAAACCTCCGTCAGCGACACATCGAATAGCAAGATTCCGTCATGGTATTCTTGTACCAAGTGGCGCAAGTCCGCATATTTCTCCTCCAAATGCTCATCGGCATATTGACGCACCTCCGCATCCGACATCTCGGCGGGCAGGTTGTATTCCGCACGCGTTTCGCTTAGGAACGCACGGTCTGCTTCTTTGAATCGCTCATCCCGCTTCACTTGTTGCAGCACTTGGTCGTATATCGAATCCAGTGGTTGAATACCACGGCGTCCCTGCAGATAGATGATGTGCCACCCGAAATTACTCTCAAAGGGTTGCGATATGGTGCCTACTTCCATCGCAAACGCCTGTTTTTCAAATGGAGCCACCATCAGTCCTTTGCCGAACCAGCCCAATTCACCGCCACGAACTGCCGAGCCTTTGTCGTCAGACAGTTTGCGTGCTTCTTCCGCAAAATTTTCTACCGTTACCACCCCTGCAATCGAATCAATCACTGCTTTGGCAGCCGTGCGAATCGAGTCATTGCCACGCGGCACCATTTTCATGATGTGCGAGGCATGCACTTCCTCGTGGGGCAGCTCTTCCTCCACCAGCACGATATGGAACCCGTATGGGGTGCGGAATATCTCACTCACTTTCCCCACCGGCGTCGAATACACTACTTGCTCCAGCGGATAGACATAGCGGAACGGAGTGATCCATCCTATCTCGCCGCCTGTTTCTGCCACTGCGGGGTCGTTCGAAACTTCTCGCGCCACCTCGTAGAAATCTTCCACCATGCGCTTGGTTTTGCGTCGTCCGCCCAGCACACGCCCTTCGGTCACACGCAAGCGTGCATCGCTTATCTTTGCGTAGGCCTCAGCCGTCTGTGCGCTGTCCGCATTCATCGGACATTGAATGGCAATGTGTGCAGCTCGACGGTCACGCGACAGATGGTCATAGCTCAGTCGCACGAGGCTGTCTATGGCGTGTTCGCTTTGCATATATTTCGGGGTTGCCTGCGCACGATAGCCGGCGAGTTCTTTTTTGAATTCTGCCGTGGTGTCTATTCCTTGCGCCTTGGCCTCAGCCACTTTCAGTTTGAAATTTACGAACAGGTCGAGATACTCGTCCATGCTCTTGGGGTCGGTCAACGCCTCTTTATTGTTTTTTTCGTAGATGTACTTGAATTCCGATACGGGCACAGGCTCGCCGTTGATGGTCATCAGTACCGGGTCTTGTTGTGCCGATGCAGCCATAGCCACCAGCATCCCCGCTGTCCATACAAAAAAGTTCTTTTTCATATCTGTTTTTCTATTTATTTCATCCTTTTTCCCGTATTTTCCTATCCTGTCATCCCTATTTTCTTTTCACCGCCGCAGACAGACTTAGGCACACTATAATGGGCGCAAAGTTACATATTTTTTTTGTATTATACAAATAAATTCCGTACCTTTGCGCACAGGTTCTTTTCCCCCGCCCCATAAGCCGCAAATTTGCAGCCCATTACAAAATCTCCCCAAAACAAGCGATACAAAAAAAACGCTAACACAAAAACAATAGCAAAAAACAACACTAACAAAAAAACAGAAATAGTACTAAAACTAACAAAAAACAGAAATAGTACTAAAAATAGAAACACTACTATGATACCAAACAAACTCACCCCGGAACAAGTCGAAAATACCCGTCATTGCCTTACCACTACCGAACATACTGTTATTTTGACCCATACTTCTCCCGATGGTGACGCCATGGGTAGCAGCCTCGGTATGTACCATTACCTTCGCCTATTGGGTAAGACCGATGTCACAGTCATTGTGCCCACCGCTTTCCCTGCCTTTCTTCGCTGGATGCCGGGCGCTGACCGGGTGCTGATATACGAGAACCAAAGCCAAGAAGCCGACCAACGCATTGCGGCGGCAGACCTCATTATCTGCACCGATTTCCAAGAGCCCAAGCGTATCGGCACGGTGGGTGACCGTATGTTGGCAGCTACCTGTCCCAAGATTCTGATAGACCACCACCTGCATCCCGCCGACTTTGCCGATGTAGTCATGTCCTATCCGGAGAGTCCTTCTACCTGCGAGTTGGTCTATTTCCTTCTCCACCAGTTGGGCGCCACCCCTCTCCCGCTCGACCTCGCCACTTGTTTGTATACCGGCATGATGACCGACACAGGCAATTTCTCGTTCAATTCCAACCACGCCGAGATGTACGAAATCATCGCCGAATTGGTCGCAGCGGGTGTCAACAAGGACGCTGTCTATAATTCGGTGTTCAACAACTACAGCGCAGACCGTATGCGCTTGATGGGTTATTGCTTGTATCAGAAGATGCGCATCTTCCCCGAGCACCATTTGGCGCTCATCTATTTGAGTCGAAAGGAGCTGTATCGCTTCAATTTCCAATCGGGCGATGCCGAAGGAATCGTTAACCTACCTCTGCAGATTAGCGATGTCTACTATTCTTGTTTCATGCGTGAGGACAAGGTAGCCTCCACCGAGCAGAACGAGGCGAATGGCTCCAAGTCTAAGATCAAGATTTCGTTCCGTTCGCAGGGCGACCGCCCTGTCAATATCTTTGCGCACGAGGTCTTCAACGGAGGCGGTCACGCCAATGCCGCCGGCGGCGAGTACTATGGTCCGCTAGCCGAGGCGGTCGAGAAGTTCCTGCAAAACTACAAGACCTACATCCCCGCGCAGCAATAATTACTTACAGCCGTTTCGCGTACATCTCCTCGTAGTACTTCTCGTAGTCGCCTGAGGTGATGTTGTCCATCCATTCCTGATGGTCCAGATACCAGCGAACGGTTTTCTCAATGCCTTCCTCGAACTGCAGCGACGGCTCCCAGCCCAATTCCCGTTGCAGCTTTCGGGAATCTATAGCGTAGCGCAGGTCGTGTCCGGCTCGGTCGGTCACGTAGGTTATCAGGTCCATATCTTCTCCCTCTTTCCGTCCCAGCAGTCGGTCTACCGTATTGATAACCACTTTGATAATATCAATATTCTTCCACTCGTTGAATCCGCCTATGTTGTAGGTTTCCGCTATCTTTCCTTGATGGAATATCAAGTCGATGGCGCGTGCATGGTCTTCCACATACAGCCAGTCCCGCACATTCTCTCCCTTGCCATATACAGGCAGCGGCTTGCGGTGGCGTATATTGTTGATAAACAGCGGTATCAGCTTTTCGGGGAACTGATAGGGACCGTAGTTGTTCGAGCAGTTGGTTACAATGGTCGGCATACCGTAGGTATCGTGGAATGCCCGCACAAAGTGGTCGGACGATGCCTTGGATGCCGAGTAGGGACTGTGCGGATTGTATTTGGTCGTTTCCGTAAAGAACGCCTCTCCGTACGCAAAATGGTTCTCCGATGACGACGCTATGGTCGAGAAAGGCGAAGGCAATCCTTCGGGGTGGGTCAGCTCCAGCGCACCATACACCTCATCGGTTGAGATGTGGTAGAATCGTTTTCCTGCGTATTTCTCCGGAAGCGACTCCCAATAGAGCTTAGCCGCCTGCAGCATCGACAGAGTACCTAGCACGTTGGTTCGGGCGAAGGTAAACGGATCCTTTATCGAACGGTCTACATGGCTCTCTGCAGCAAGGTGAATCACTCCCGTCACATGTTCCTCCTGCATCAGCGCATAGATGGCGTCAAAATCGCAGATGTCTGCCCGCACAAACCGATAGTTCGGCTTGTCTTCTATATCTTTCAGGTTAGCGAGATTTCCCGCATAAGTCAGCTTATCCACATTGATAATGCGGTAGTCGGGATATTTGTTCACAAAGAGTCGTACCACATGGCTGCCTATAAATCCGGCGCCCCCTGTAATGATAATCGATTGCATAGTATTGCGTATTTTAGATTGTTCGTACTATATTTCAAAGGACGAATGATAGTTTCCAAAGAACTAATCATTCGTAATTCTTAATTCGTAATTCTTAATTAATGATGTATCTCACTTGCTTAAAGTGATACATCCGTTCTTCCCCCTCTCGTGTGCGCAGCACCAATTCGCCTTGCGGCGTAATATCCACCACCTCTGCCTCAAACACCTCCTGCCCCGCTTCTGTAGCGGTCGCAATAGCCGTCGGGGTCACCGAAACGGTTCGCTCCATATAGGGGAAGTACCCCTTCCCTCTGTATAGCACACGCCGATAGTAGGCGTGCAGGTCGGGCAGCTGGTTTTCCGCTACGGCCATGGCATAACTCTCCGTTAGGTGTTGCATATAGCGTGCCAAAATTGCTTCCGGCTCCACGGCGTGTCCTATTATTTGTCGCAGCGAGATCGGATTGGGGGCATTGCCTTCCCAATGCGTTTGATTGCAATTCACGCCGATTCCCACGATCGAGTAGGCGATCTCTTTGCCCTGCAGAGTATTCTCCACCAGTATTCCTACCAATTTGCGGTCGCCGAAATACATATCATTGGGCCATTTTATAGTGAGTTGGTTCGGGAGTGGTTCGGGAAATGACCCGAAAAAGGACTCAGGGAGTGGTTCGGGAAATGACTTGGAAAAGGACTCAAAAAATAGCTCTTGCAAGGTTTGATGCAGCAGGCAAGTCAGCCACTCCGACAGCCGGAATTGTTCGCTTATCGCCACCGGCGGCTGACGCAGCACGAACGAGAACAGTAGATTTTCGCCCCGCTTGCTCTCCCATCCGTTGCCCGTTTGCCCACGCCCACTCGTCTGATAGGGCGTGTAGATACACGGCACCGGCTCGTCAAGACACGCCCGCATGGCGTGTTCCGCTTCGCTCTCCGTGCCGGTCAGCAGGCGTCGGAGCAGGCTGCTCGTACTATCGGTTTCTGCGATATACATCCAACAAGTATTTTTCTATTACGGTTTGTATATTTCGTGCCTTTCCGGGTGCGCTATTCACCAATATGCAGAATACATAGGTGTCCCCGTTAGGCATATCCATATAGCCTGCAAAGTTCTTCGTGCCGGCTATGGTGCCGCTTTTGGCATGCACACGCCCTTCTAATTCCGTCCCCCGCAGAAAACTTTTCAGTGTCCCTGTCTGTCCGCTCACGGGCAGCGACCGATAGAACACCTCGCGGTTTTCGCTCCTGTACATCCGCACCAGTATCTGCACGATAGTGGCTGCGCTGACCGCATCTTGCGGAGCCAATCCGCAGCCGTCTTTTATCAGTGCGCCCGATATATCTACGCCTCTCCGTCGCCAGCATTCCCGCAACGCATCCGCCGAGTGCTGCACCGTACTCGGCGTACCGTACAGCAAGCCTAAATAGCGGAATATAGCCTCAGCGTACAGGTTGTTGCTGTGTATGTTCGCCTCATACACCAGCTCCGACAGCGGCTGCGATTTGTGTTCATACAACACCCGCCGTGCAGGCAGCAGCGGATTGTAGTCCGCCTCGTAGGTAGCAGGCTCGGTCACGGTTATGCCCGCTCCGTTCAGTTGTGCCGTCAGGTGTTGCGCCAGCAGCAGGCCGGGGTTGGGCAGGTCGCCTCTCAGTCCGAAAGTGCCCAGATTGCTCGGTATGCTTCCCGTCAGGTATCGTTCGCGGCTATAAGGCAGCCCCCGCACAAAAGCGCCGTCGTAGGTAATGTTTGTGCAGCGGATGTGGTTGATCAGCTGCAGGTCGGGGTAGGCAGGCTCTGTTTTCACCACTTCTGCCACCGTGCCCACGGCTCCGCTCCGCAGCACGATATTGAGCGAGTTGCCCAGATAGTTGATACCGAATATTCCCGGAGCATAATAGTTGGCGGCATCGTCCATCAGCCACGAGGGGTTGATGGCGTCTCCGTCAAAGGCACTCATGTCGGCAATCACGCGTCCCTCTATGCGTCGTATGCCCGCTTTCTGCACCTCTTGCACCCAGCGAGGCAGGAACGAACGGCGTTTATCGCCCAGCGACGGGTCGCCTTCGCCGCGTATATAGAGGTTTCCCAGCAGCACGCCGTCTTTTATCTCGCCCGTATATTCCAGCGTGGTCGTAAATCGAAAATCTTTTCCCAGCATTTCCAGCGCAGCCCCTGTGGTCAGCACTTTCATCACCGATGCGGGCGGCACCACGCGTGTCGAGCGGTGTTCATCCATTACCTCGCCCGTATTCATGTTTTGTATCAGTACGCTTATGTTGGCCTGTTCGGTTATGGGGTGTTCCGTCAGCAGCGTTATCGACAATAGAACCGAAACTATTCCTATCATTGTTTATGGGTTTATGCGTTTATGGGTTTATGCGTTGTTAATGGAGTGTAAAAGTTCGCGCAATTTTGCGCCCGCAAAGGTACTGCTTTTTCCCGATTTGGGCAAGTGCGAAAAAGTTTGTACCTTTGCAGAACATTTCAAAACCATCGAGTACGCAATTCTAAAAGCAAATACTCTGCCATGACCACACGATCCCTTTCTTTATTTCTATTTTTTCTTCCGGTCTTGACCCTTTCTGCCGGCCCTGCCACCACCGATTCGCTGCTTTTGGTCTTAGACCGAGAGATTGCCCAATCTTCGCACTATATCGAGCAGCGAGAGCAGCGAATCGACCGACAAAAAGAGGTCTATCAGCGTTGCCCTACAGCCTACAACGCCTATCTTGTTGCCGAGCTGTATGCGCCCTACCAGTGCGATTCGGCGTTGCTGTACTACAACTATGCCACCGTGCTTTGCGAGGATACCATTCCCCATTATATAGCCACCGGCTTGCACAACTGCCGCAACCGTATGTATGGGCAGGAGTCGGTCTATACGCCGCTGCCGGTTCATGGCACGCCCATTGAGGACACCCACGACTACGCCATTTTTGCGTACAACCAGGCGCAGAATTGTCTATATTCCGGACAAGATAGTCTGTATGCCGAGTGGTTAGTCCGTTCTTCCATTGCCGATGTGCGGGATGGCATCACCGACAACGCTTCGTGTTGGATGTTGGCAGACTATATTTATCAGAACGGCAATGGCAATATCGCCCGTGCTTACCGCTATATACAGTATGCGCTCGACAATGCCTCCATTTTCAACGCCCGTCTGCGTTATGTGCAGATCAACCGTCTGTCCAAAATTATCAATCAAGCCCGTGAGGAGGAACAGCAGGCGGAAGCTCGCCGCCTATATCTGCTGTTAGGCTGTCTGTCCGTTCTGTTGCTCACGGCTATTATTCTGTCTATCATTGCATTCCGCCAAAATCGCCGTCTTCATCTGCTCAATCGCCAAATGGCACAGACCAACCAGTCGCTTGAGCAGGCCAACCGCATTAAGGAGCATTACATCAGCCTCTATTTGGAAACCTACGCCAAGTGTCTGCACCGTATGGCAAAAAATGCGCCCAAGACCAGAGGTTGCACGCCCGACGAGTTTCTCGACCAAGAGATGCCGCTTTTCTATCAGCAATTCGACAGCGCTTTTTTGGCTATTTTCCCCAATTTCGTAGAAGAATTCAATCGCCTTCTTCGTCCTGAAAATCAGATTATTCCGGAGAAGAAGGGCACGCTCAACACCGAGTTGCGTATCTTTGCGCTCATCCGTTTGGGCATCGATTCTTCCACGCGTATTGCCGAGTTGCTGTGTTATAGTGCCAACACCATCTACAACTACCGTGCTCGGGTCAAGAACTATGCCGTCGGCAACCGTGAGGACTTCGAGCAATCCGTCAAGCGCATCAACAACTGACGAAAGAAGCCTCATTAATTGATTCAGGAGTTGGCGGAGCATGTTCATTGTTAATTATTAATTGTTAATCGTTTATTCCGCCTGTTTTTGCATAATTGGCAAAAAAGCAGTACCTTTGCGGTCTTGAATTGTCCAAAACACATTTTCAAATACACGGAAACATTATCGAATACTATCCTATGAAAAAGACTATTCTCTCCGTACTCGTTCTTGTCGCAGTGGCCGTTCTCTGTGCTTCTGCAGGCAAAAAGCCCGTCACGCTCTTTATGGTTGGCGACTCCACCATGGCGGACAAAGAAGAACTCGATGCATCGCCCGAGCGGGGTTGGGGGCAGCTCTTTCCCACCTACCTTACGGGCAATATAGTTATCCAAAATCATGCTCGTAATGGTCGCAGCACCAAGTCTTTTATGGCGCAAGGTCGTTGGGCAGAAGTCATGAATCGTGTTCATAAAGGCGATATTGTGATTATCCAATTCGGGCACAACGATGCCAAACAGGACGATCCGGAGCGTTACACTCCGATAGCCGACTACGAGGCAAACCTTATGCAGATGATCGGCGAGGCGCAGAAGAAAAAAGCGCATGTCATCCTCTGCACCCCCATTTCCCGCCGTTATTTCAAGGATGGCGTTTTCTATCCCCGCCACGGCGGCTATCCCGATGCAGCCCGCCGTGTGGCAAAACGCATGAATGTGCCTTTGCTCGATTTGGAGCAATCCACCGCCGCATGGCTCACCGAGCTGGGTGACGAAGCCAGCAAGCAGTACTTTATGAATGTGGCTGCCGGCGAATGCACCAAGTACCCCGAAGGGAAAACCGACAACACCCATCTCCGTGAGGCAGGTGCGCTCGAGGTAGGTCGCCAGGCCGCCGAGCAGATGAAGGCACTCAACCTCAAGTGGTTGTCCAAGTATATCACTTTCGACCAAACTACTCCTCTCTACACCACCCCTTGCGGTGTCACCTACTAATCGGGGCGTTTTTCTTTTTCCCCTACGCATTTTTCCACTCACTATATTTTTAGATGAAAAAATCTCTACTGATTTTTACGGCTCTTTGCGGCGTCTTTTGCGCTGCACGAGCTGAGCGTGTCGAGCCGATTCCATTCGGCGATATGGAGCAATGGACGGTTCGTTATATCAAAGAGTCCAAACTTCTCGGTGGCAAGACCAAGTTGCTCTACTGCCTTGCCCCCACCGATACCATCCGCGAGAATGGTGCCTATACCTATAGCGGCACCTTCGCTTCCCCTTGGTCTACCAGCAATGCCTACGCCAATGTCATCGGTATCGAAAAGGCAGCCTGCACCGCCAAACCGGAACACCGCGAGGGCGGAGGCCACTGCTGCCGTTTGGATTGTTCCATGCTTGAGGTACGCGTCATGGGTATGATCGATATCGAGGTGTTGGCGGCAGGTACGCTTTTCACGGGCAGCACCTTAGAGCCTGTCACTTCGGCGAAAGACCCCTATAAGAACATCAATTTCGGCGTACCTTTCACGGGTCGCCCCTCTGCGTTGCAGTTCGACTACAAGTGCATTGTCTCGCCCGAAAACTGGGTGTGGTATGCCAAGGGTATGAGCAAGCCCAAGAAGCAGGACGGCCACGATGAGGCGGAGGCGTATCTCTACCTGCAACATCGTTGGGAGGACGCCGACGGCAACATCCATTCCGTTCGTGTCGGCACGGCCTACGAGCGTTTCTCCAAGTCGCAACTCACATGGGTCAACAGCCATCGTGTGCCGGTTCATTACGGCGACATCACCCACGAGAGTTGGTACAAAGACTATATGGGCTTCAATACGATGGAGCGTGCGCTCAATTCCAAGGGCAAGATGGTCCCTGTCCAGGAAGAGGGTTGGGATGCCACTGCTGAGCCGACCCATATTGTCATCATGCTCACCGCCGGCCGCTACGAGGCGTTTGTCGGTCACGCCGGCAATGTCCTTTGGGTGGATAATGTCAGCCTCGTCTACGACAAATAAGCGACCCTGTAAATAAGGCACATCCCTATAAGTAAGGCATATTCCGACCGTTTTTTAGGGGAGGATTTTTTCTCCAAAAAGTTCCGCAGCATTCGGTCAGCCGCGCCGTTACAAATTAAAGATTAAACAATCACCACTTTGAATTGGTATTCTCTATCCATATTGGATTATAGCCTCATCGCAGCCCTGTCTGTGATGTTCCTGTTGCAGGTCTATTTCTATGCACGCTACCTCTGTGCTCCGGCACGCCGTTTGCGTCACCGAATCACCCCTTCGGAGGGCGAAATCCCGAACCACTCCCGAACCAACTCCATAGAATCACCCCAAAAATCACCTACCGATTCTATAGAAATCCCGAACCACTCCCGAACCAACTCTAAAGAAATCCCCACCCAATCACCTACCCCGAAGGGAGTTTCCGTTTTGCTGAGTGCCCGCAACGAGGCATATAACCTGGAGTGCTACCTGCAATCTCTCCTGACTCAAGACTACCCGCTCTACGAAGTCATTGTGGTCAACGATGGTTCGGAGGACGCTACCGAGGAGGTCATCGAGCGTTACCGCTTGCAAGACTCTCGTCTTCGCACCACATTCGTGCCACTTGAGGCGCATGTTGGCAGCACCAAGAAGCTCGCTCTTACGCTTGCCGCCAAGGCAGCCCGCTACGATTACCTATTGCTCACCGATGCCGACTGCCGCCCCGAATCTCCTCAGTGGATTAGCCGCATGATGCAGGGCTTTGACAACCCCGCCACCGAAATCGTACTCGGCTATGGGGCGTACTATCGTGAGCACGGCGAAGCCAATCGCCTCACCCGTTTCGATACGCTATTCAACGGCTTGCACTATCTTGGTGCCGCCATCTGCCACCATCCGTATATGGGAGTAGGCCGCAATCTTGCCTACAAGAAATCCACTTTTTTCGAGCATGGTGGCTTTTCCCGCTATATGACCGAGAAGGCAGGCGACGACGACCTGTTTGTCAATCACATCGCCACCGCTCAAAACACCGCCGTGGTGCTATCTCCGGAGAGTATCACCTGGTCAAGCAGTAAGACCTCCCTGCGTGCATGGCTGCAGCAGAAGCGCCGTCACCTGAGCGTCTCTCCCCGCTACAAAGCCTCCACGCAGTGCCGCCTCACCTTAGAGCCTGCCACACGCGGCTTGTTCTATGCGTTGCTTATTGTCATCGGAGTGCTCGGCTCGCCCGTTGCATGGATGGCAGCCGGCGTGCTGTTTGTCGCTCGTCTGTTGCTGCAGGCTCTGTCCATCAACATCTCCGCTCGTCGCATGGGGCAATCCCGTTTCTATGTAGTGGATATCCTTCGCTACGACCTCTGTTTGCCGCTCATCACGCTCTACCTTATGGCAACGCAGCCGCTTCACCGTTCCGACAAATGGTAGACCGCACCATTATCTCTCAATGCAATTACGAATTTCTAATAATACATACAAATTAACACATACACATATACTATGGAAGAAAAGAAACTAAACATAAACCTCACGCCCGAAGTGGCAGAAGGTACGTATGCCAATTTGGCTATCATTGCTCACTCACAGAGCGAGTTTGTCATCGATTTTGTCCGCATGATGCCCGGCATGGAGCAGGCTCATGTCAAGTCGCGCATTATCGTTACGCCCGACCAGGCGAAAAAGTTGCTTATTGCTTTGCAGAGCAATGTGGCGCAGTACGAGAAGCAGTTCGGTGCTATCGATGCCCAACCTATCAAGGGTTCCAC
>CAVKVE010000001.1:31273-36607 GCA_963659655.1 Bacteroidaceae bacterium
TACAGCCATGAAAACTTTCCCTGCATCTCAACTGATTATCAATGATGATGGCAGTGTATTTCACTTGCACATCAAGCCCGAACATCTTGCGGACAAGATTATTCTTGTAGGCGACCAGAATCGTGTCGATATGGTAGCCTCGTTCTTCGACGAGGGCTCTATCGAGTGCGATATTCAGAGCCGCGAGTTCCATACCATTACGGGCCGCTTCCAAGGCAAGCGTATTTCCTGTATTTCGACCGGTATCGGTACCGACAACTGCGATATTGTGATGAACGAGATTGACGCGCTCGCCAATATCGATTTCTCTACCCGCACCGAGAAACCGGAGAAGCGCAGCCTCGAGATTGTGCGTGTCGGCACATGTGGCGGTATGCAAGAGGACATTCCGCTCGGCACCTTCCTTGTCAGCCAAAAGTCTATCGGGTTCGATGGCGTGCTTGCTTTCTACGAGGATCGTGACCGAATTTCCGACCTTGGCTTCGAGAAAGCCCTCACCGAGTTCATTCACTATCCCGCCAAGGCAGCCGTGCCGTATATTGTCAAAGCCAACGAGGAGTTGGTCGACCGCATTGCCCGTGACGACATGATGCGTGGCTGCACCATTGCGGCCAACGGCTTCTATGGTCCGCAGGGTCGTGTCTTGCGTGTCAATATCGCCGTGCCGGACATCAACGAGCGTATCTCTGCGTTCCGTTACGAGGGACAGCGCATCACCAACTACGAGATGGAAGGCTCCTGTATTGCAGGCTTGGCGCTGCACATGGGGCATAAGGCGATGACAGTCTGCTGCGTCATTGCGCAACGCAAGGTTGAGGCCGCCAACACCGACTACAAGCCGCGCGTACAGCAGCTTGTCAAAACCGTACTTGAACGAATATAACCCCACCTTGCCCCAACCCATCCCATAGAGGGGTTGGGGAGGTCCAATCCCTCTAATATTATGCGTAATCGATTCATTACTATGGCATTAGGCGCATGCGCATTGCTTTGCGTTTCCTGCCAAAAAGAAGAAAAAACCGAATTTAACTACACTGTGGACAAATTCTACGATTTGGAAATCCTGCGCTATCAGGTGCCGGGATTCGAAGAACTGCCGCTGCAGCAGAAGATTCTGACCTACTATCTGTCCGAAGCTGCCCTGCAGGGTCGTGACATTCTCTACGACCAGAACGGCAAGTACAACCTCACCATCCGCCGCACCTTGGAGGACTTGTACCAAAACTATGGCGGCAACCGCACCGACAAGGAGTTTTTGGATTTTGAGAAGTACCTCAAGCGTGTGTGGTTCTCCAATGGTATCTATCACCACTATTCCGAGGACAAGTTCCTGCCCGAGTTCCCCATTGAGTGGTTCTGCACCGCTTGCAAGGAGTCGGATGTGGTTCTTCCGCCGGAGATTCTCCCCGTTATGTTCGACCCCACCGTGCTGCCCAAGCGCACCAACCAGCAGGACGGTCAAGACCTTGTGCTGACCTCTGCCGGCAACTACTACGAGGGCGTGACGCAAGCCGAGGCGGAGAAGTACTATCGTGACAACAAGGACACCTCCGCAGAGCCTATTTGGGTGGGTTTGAATGCCAAACTCGTCAAGGAGAACGGTATCGTCACCGAGAAGACCTATCGTGTCGGCGGCATGTACAGTGCTGCGCTCGAGAAGGTGGTCTATTGGCTCGAAAAGGCCCTGCCGTATGCCGAGAACGAAGAGCAACGCCTCGCCATCGAAAAGATGATTGAGTTCAACCGTACGGGCGACCTGCACACCTTCAACGAGTACTGCATCGCTTGGGTCAAGGATCTCAACAGCCGTGTCGATTATATCAATGGCTTCACCGAGACCTATTCCGACCCGCTCGGTATCACGGGCGCATGGGAGGCAATGGTCAATTTCAAGGACCTCGAGGCAACCAAGCGCACCACGCTGATTTCCGAAAATGCGCAGTGGTTCGAGGACCATTCCACCACCGACCCTCGTTTCAAGAAAGAGCAGGTCAAGGGTGTCAGCGCCAAGGTCATCACAGCCGTTATCCTCGGCGGCGACTGCTATCCTTCCACCCCTATCGGTATCAACCTGCCCAACGCCAATTGGATTCGCAAGGAGTATGGTTCCAAGTCTGTCACCATCGACAACCTCATGCACGCCTACAACGAGGCAGCTAAGGGCAATGGTTTCAACGAAGAATTCATGATTGATGACGCCACCCGCGAGCTTTACAACCAATACGGCTCGCTCTGTGGCGACCTGCATACCGACCTGCACGAGTGCGTCGGACACGGTTCGGGCAAGCTGTTGCCGGGTATCAGCAAGGACGCGCTCAAAGAGCATGCTTCCACCATCGAGGAGGCGCGCGCCGACCTGTTCGGTTTGTATTATATGGCCGACCCAAAACTCGTTGAACTCGGTCTGCTGCCCAACAAGGAGGCCTACAAGGCGTTCTACTACCAGCAGATGATGAACGGTTTGATGACCCAACTCGTGCGTATCGAGCCGGGCAAGGACATCGAGGAGGCGCACATGCGTAACCGCCAACTCATTGCGCAGTGGGTCTATCAGCACGCCACCAACGGCGAGGTTGCTATCATCGAGCGTGACGGCAAGCACTATTTGCAGATTAACGACTACGAGGCGGTACGCCGCCTCTATGGCGAGTTGTTGGCTGAGATTCAGCGTATTACCTCCGAGGGCGACTATGCAGCGGCCAAGGCCATGGTCGAGACCTATGCGGTCAAGATTGACCCCGCTCTGCACAACGAGATTTTGGAGCGTTACGCCAAGTTGGACCTTGCCCCCTACAAGGGCTTTGTCAACCCCGTCTATACGCCGGTTTTGGACAAGGAGGGGCATATCACCGACATCAAGATCGACTACACCGAGGGCTATACCGAGCAGCACCTGCGCTACTCGCGCGACTACTCGTGGCTGCCTAATATCAACTAATCGTCTGTGGTTGTGGACAGTACGCCAACCATAGAATTACCGCTTTCAAAGTCAATAGTCAATCGGCTATTGACTTTGATTGCTTTGCGGGGTCAGACTCCGGAATCGGTCGGATTTTGCGTCGATTGGTCGCAGCAGGCGGACGACATCCGAATTCTGCATCGTGTGTTGTTCGAGCCGACCACATTCCCTTCTGTTTCCGCAGATCCTTCCTATATCCTTATTGATATTGACAATTGCGGCACGGCCATGCGTTTCCTGACGGCCTATTTTGCGCAGCAAGAGGGGCGGAAAGTGGTGCTGACGGGCTGCGAGCGTATGCAGAAGCGCCCTATCGGACAGTTGGTAGATGCTCTTCGCTCGCTCGGAGCCGATATAGAGTATATAGGAGAAGCGGGCTACCCGCCATTGCGTATCACGGGCAAATCGTTGGAGCGCCGCCCCGTGCATATTGCTCACCCGCTCTCCACACAGTTCATCTCCGCCCTGCTTCTCATCGGCGTCCCCGCCACCACCGACATCGCCTCTCCCTATATTTCCCTTACTCAAGACCTCATTGCAGCCTATACGGCTTACGAAAAATCACTCTATTGGGACGACAAAACCAACAAAAAATTACTCTGTTTGGATGGTAAAACCACCCCAAAACCCACCCCTGCCGAAAAAACCATCTATCTCCGCCCCGAGTGCTTAGGTGATTGGTCAGCGGCAGCCTTTTGGTACGAGTATATCGCATTGCATGGCGGTCGCCTGCGTTTTTCGAACCTCGCCGACACGGGTCAGGGCGACTCAGTTGCCGCCGATTTCTTTGCCCGCTTAGGCGTGCAAACCACCCACAACAATGGCTATATTTATATTGAGAAGAAACCTGTTCTTATTATTAAAAAAAACGATAAATCCCGAACCACTCCCGAAGGTAGAACCTTAAAAAGGGACTTCATATATCCGGAAGGGAGTACTATTGAGTGGGATTTCCGAACCTGTCCCGACCTATACCCGGCAGCTGCCATTTCTTGTGAGCAGTTAGGCATTCGCCTTATTGCCTCGGGTACGGAGTCTTTGCCGCTTAAGGAGTCCGACCGTCTTCGTGCGGTGGCGGAGCATCACACCTACAACGATCACCGCATCGCCATGGCTCTCCTCGCCGCCTCCCTCCCCTGCGACAACGAAACCTGCATCTCCAAGTCCTACCCCTCCTTCCTTTCCCACCTGTACGAGATACAAGGCACATTCCAACACTCCGAATAATCCATACACCATGGGTGCACAGATAGACATTATCATTCCCAAACGAGGAATTAACGACGAGGGCAAAGGCAAGAAATATGCACTCGGACGACTTATCGCGGCAAGCACGGCAGAATATCTATGGCTACAGGACGACGACATAGAGCCTCCCGATGCAAGCATGGAAGAGGTACTGCAGGCAATAGGAGATACCGATATGCTAATACTGCCACTGCGTATGGAGCCGGAGAGCGACAGGAAGCCTACTCTATGGGAGTCCAAAGGAACTACCAAGCCTACTCTATTGGAGCGGCTGCAGATGGCCGAGTATGCCGCGATACAGCAGCTAACGATTACGATGGCGCAGCGAGGGCACGCCGTGCTCTGCAGCGGGGCGAACCTTGTGGTCCGCCGTAGCGCATGGCTCGCTGTCCAAGGGGACTTGCATCCCGAGATACCGAGCGGCGACGACATGTTCCTGCTGGAAGCCATGAAGCGGCGAGGGTACAAGATAGGTACTATACCTGTCGACTATACACGCACCCAAGAGGAACGCTTGACTGCCATAGTGCGCCCCGTAAGGGGATGGAAGGCATTCCTAAGGCAACGCATGCGGTGGGCCGGCAAAGCTCCGGCATTCACCGACGGCGATATTAAGGTATGCGGAGCGGTGGTCGCCGCGGCAAATATAGCACAACTACTATGCCCCCCGCTGGTATTGATTAAGTTCCCTATCGACTACTCGCTGATACGCAAGCGAGAACCAAAGACCTCCCTATGGGTTGCTATACTGCTCGCATTACTCTACCCCTACTATATGCTGGTGTGCCTCGTGGGCGGCATCGTACGAACCAAGCGATCGAAAGGGGGAAACTGGTAGGGAAATAGGGGACACCCAAACGGGAACTATGGGGGATGTTGCATTTTTCCGGGGAGTTGGTTCGGGAGTCCTTCGGGAAATGGTAGGAAAATGTTGGATTTGACTGCAAAAGCGGCATAAAATAAAGTATAGTTTCTATTTAGAAACGATTTTTTAGCACTAAGAAAAACAAGCAGAGTAAAGCTACAAAAAAATAAAAAATAGGGGAGGGGTAATTTGGATAAATAAAAATTTAGCTGTATATTTGCGGCATATTCCAATACGAAAACACTTATAGCAATATGGAAAA
>CAVKVE010000001.1:36733-48113 GCA_963659655.1 Bacteroidaceae bacterium
CACTTATAGTAATATGGAAAATACGAAAACACTTATAGCAATATGAAAAACACAACAAGGCGACAAATAGGAATCGTAGTACTGATGGGATGGATCGGTATGGCAGGAATGATTGGCACAACACAGAAGGCAGCAGCACAGAACCATGCCAAAGACATCCGACAGACCTATCTATGGGATGTGACTCTCTCGATGAAAGGATATAACGACGCACCCAAAATATACGACAAAGTGGTGGATGTACTGGTGAAAGACATCAACCGAATCGACAACGAACGCACCGAGATAGTGGTCATTCCCTTCCAAGACAAAGCCTGCTGCGATGTATGGAGAGAACCCGCCACCCCGGAAGGCAAACGCAGCCTAATCGAGAAAATCAAGCACTACCAAAACGACAAGGTGACCAACACCAATATATCCGCTCCGCTGGAATATGTGATAAACAATGTGTTCTCAACGGACAAGATCGATATTCTCAAACTCATGACCGACGGAGAGGACAATGTCAATCCGCAGCGACTGCACAGCGTACTCGACCAATGGTGCGAGATAGCCAAAGAAAAAGATGCATACGGCTACTACATTCTGCTGACCGATGCCGCCAAAAAAGGAGAGATCTCGCTGCAACTGCAAGGCATCTGCAATTTTGAGGAAGTGGATGTGACCGACGGGAACTACACGGGCATAGCCGAGATTGTGCAAGAGACACCGGCCTTCGGCGAAGGCATCCCCATCAACATCCGCGACGAATACAACACCCCAAAACGATTGGAATTTGTACAGTATATGGGCAATGAGGTGCCTGCAGGCTTCGAGATACACTTCAAAACAGAACCCAATCCATACATCGAAGTGGATGAAGTGGCGGCCATTCGCCCCGACAACTCGGTGGAGATACATCCGCACTTCCTGCAAGCGGATTCTTCGCTCATTCACAGCCTTCCTACAGACCATCCGCTCAGCGTGACAACGCTCCACTACGAACCCACTGCCGCTATGCAGTCGGGTCCATTCGCTTTCACACGACTGACCGACAACCAATGCCCTATCCTGCTCATCAACAAACCCGAAAAAACCGTTCGCATCTATGTTAAGTAAGTATCGCTCCTATCTGCTCATAGCCCTCGCTGCCCTCACCATGGTCGGCTGCAAAAAAGACCATAAGGCTATGCTATGGGGAAAGACCCAATGCTATGATAACTTTCTCGGAGTACGCCACACCCCCGACACACTGAAGCAGACACTGTGCTTTGATTTCAATGGGGATGCACGGGATTTTATGACCGAAAACCTGCAACTCGGCATTTTTAAGAAAAACGACCAAGGGGAATTTGTACGACTCGGCGAGAACGAGGCGGAAGTGTTTGTCAACGGGGAAAAAGCGGAGGGAAACATCATCTCGGTGCCGCCAACCTGCCAAGAGATGGAAGTGGGCATCGTATTTGACAAAACGGCCGAGAACAAGACGCATTACTGGTATATACGCCCCATCAACGACGGCGGGCTGGACCGAATCAACGACAAAGAACCCGCTCAAATGGCAGAGGACGCCATTATGGAAATGCGGCTGCAAAAAGAGCATATCATGAACCCGCTGGCAGAAGGACTGCTGATTTTTCTGCTGGTGGTGGCCGCTGCTCTATTGGTATGGCTGCTTGTGCTGAAACATCTGTTCTTCCCGACTTTCAAAGTGAACCGATTGGAACTCATCGGGCCGGAACCGTACCTAAACACGATCAAGCTGAAACACTATCGCAAAGTGGTACTGACCTCGAAACAGAAACGACAAAGCGGATGGAGCCGACTATTCACGGGCGAGATAAAATACTCCATCAACCCGCTCTGGACCGCCGATGTGGTATTTGAACCCAAAGACAAACGAAGCATTCGTGTTCGACCCGACCGAAACACATACATCACAGATGCACGAATCATGAAACGGGATGAGGAATATACCTTGGAGAATACGGAAAAACAGACTAAAACACAAATGAAAATATCATAAATATCAAATAACCATGGCTACAAAAATCAAACGCTGCCTCTATGTAGGATTGGGCGGCACCGGTATGAACGCACTGCTTCATACAAAGAAAATGTTTGTTGATACCTACGGAGAAGTACCTCCGATGATTGGATTTCTGGGAATTGATACGGATAGCGGTGCGTACAAAAAGACCTTAGACGCTCACAACGGCGAAGAGATAACCCTATCCCCCAACGAACAACTGCCCATCTATGTGGAAGATGCTCGTGCGGTTTATGAAGTAAATAAGGATGATTTGTCGTGGATACCGACCCGAAACGTGAACGACCTCGACAAAATGACACTCGGTGCCGGACAGATCCGCACCAATGGGCGATTCGCCTTCACGGCTCACTACAGAAGTGTCGCCAACAAGGTGCATAACGCGATAGACCAAATAACGAATGCACGCATTGCGGAGAACGATAAATACGAACTGCTGTCGGCCGATGTGGAAATACATGTCGTATTCTCTATCGGTGGCGGCACGGGCTGCGGAACTTTTATCAACATGGCATACCTGCTCCGTGACGAAGTGCCAAAATGCAAACTGACCGCTTACGCCGTATTGCCGGATGTATTCGAGGCTATGTCGACCTTTGGCATGGCCAATGTGAAGCCCAATGCATACGGAGCGATGTGCGACTTAGACTATCTGATGCACATCGGCATCGCAAGCGAACCGCTCACCCTATCCTACCTGAACGGATTCTCGCAAAAGGTGAATAAAGAACCGTTTGATGCGGTGATCTTTATCGACAACAAAAATGCCAACGGCGACACCTACACGCATGTGGATGAACTGACGGAGATGATTTCGTTGGCACTCGTTACCTCTGCCGGAGAACTATCGTCGGCAACCGCCTCAGTGAGCGACAACCTCGCCAAAGAGATCCGCAAAGGCACACGAGATATAGAAAACAAGAAAGCATGGGCTGCCGGTATGGGCATCTGCGAACTGGTATACCGCAACTCGGACATCAGCAAAATATACGCAACAAAAGCCGCCAAGATACTGATAGAGCGCCTGTTTAACTCGTGCGAAGACACGGACACGATAGTGAATGCATGGATAGACTCGCCCGAAGTAAATATCCGCGAGAACAACGGCAACGACCATGTGATAGACTACATTGCACCGGCTGCACCCAAAAACAGCATCGAATCGATTGACCCCGCCGACCCGAACGCTGCCATTGACCTGTTTTTGGACCAAAACCGCATAAAAGACGAAGTCGTCAAAGACAAAGTGACGACACTGACGACCAAAGTGCGCCAAGAACTGCGTCGGCTGCTCATCAAACACATCAACAACGAATGCGGTATTTCGACCTGCAAAAACATCATCGAAGGAATTGATGCCCAAGTGGATATATTCCTCAAAGAGATGCGGGAAGAGAACGAAGTGCTGAAGGATAAAGAACCCAAATACCGCACCTCGATGAACGCAGCCATAGAGGATCTGAAGGCCTACGACAAGAAATTCTTCAAGACCAAGAGCAAAGAAGATGAATTGGAAGAAGACCTCCGCAAAGAAGCCGAAACACTATGCAAATGCCAACGGGAGATAACCCGCCGAAATGCGGCCATTCAGATTTTCAACGCCATCAAAGCCATGCTCGGCGATGCACGACTGAAAATAAGCAACATCGAGAGAAGTATGCTTGCTGTGAGCAAAAACCTGACAGCGAAAATTGCACGCATACAAAACGAGGTCAATAAGACAACGGAAACCTTCCAAATTGATTTGGCTCAAGCACTCACCACATCGCTCTCCGTGAAACCGGAAGAGATAAAAGTGGTCGATTTTGCCAAATTGCTGCCCGGAGAAAGACACATCTACGGATTTGAGGAATACAGCCCGGAAGAAATAGAGGAATTTATCATGCGCTATACGAGCGGACTGTCAACCACCCAAGAGCATCTGAACACCACCGTGGATGATGTAATCGACCGCCTGTCGGAAGAGGAATTTGAGCGTGTCGTCAAATTGGCTATCAGCAAATCGCAACCGCTCTTGCGCCACGACTATCAAGGCTATCAGCCGGAGGAACTCCCCCGCGACAGCTACTACATAGGCGTCCGCGACAAGAAAAACAACCGACTCGCCAAAGAAGACTACTTCAAGAAGATGATTCAAGGAACCGCAGACTGCGATTTCTCCAACATCGGCAGCACGGAGAAAATTATCATCTACCGTGTATTGGGCGTGCTGCCTGCCTACAGCATCAGCTCGATGAACGATTGCAAGCAGAAATACGAGAAATGCAAGAACGATTGCCACATCGACTACAACTGGGAAGTACGCCAACAACGGGAGGAATTCTCGTTAGCTCCCAAGCGTGAAAAAGAGGATGATATACTCGATTTCTGGGTAAAGGGATTGATATTCGGACTCGTGAAAAACGAAGATGGCGAATACAAATTCCAAAGCGATGAATACGGCGATGCACTCGATGACAACTGGGTAAGCCTCGGAAAATATCGGGACGACGCCTTTGACAAATTCCGCTCGTACAAGACCTCTATCCGAAAAGAATTTGCCGACAAATTAGAAGAGATGGTTCATAGCCACGGAACGGATGCCATAAATCAGAAATTGGCAGAAGCGAAAGCAAGCTATCTGGACAAATTCTCGCAGATAAACATGACCAAAGAGGAAATAAAAAAGAAAGGATTTGAGCGTATCCGTAACCTGATAACCGAAGAGATTACGCACGCAAAAACGCTATAAAAAACAGCAGCGTATGAGACACATAGTGCATTGGATGATAGGACAAGAGCAAGAGCGCATACTCTGTGGCATAAAACAATATGTCATAAAGTATGGCAGCGAGGAAGAAAAACGCTATTTTGACGCTCTGCTCTACAAAAAAACAGACGATGGCGCAACGATAGACTCGGCAGAGCCTATCGTTGCCAATGACTCGACTTTTGAATCGGGCATAGACAACCTGTTTGCAGTAGCCCTGCAGCCACGCTACGAGATACCCGACGAAAACCGTACCGAATATCTGCGCTCGTGTCTGACCACCCTGTACAACACGCACATCAACATCAACAACCAAGGCGACTCGAACCGCCTGCACCTGTGTCTGTATGTGCCACTATACGAAAAACGCTACTGGACCATCGCCAAGGAGATACTCACCGCAATTGAAAACATCGAGCAGAAATATACGGTAGATCTTTTCCTGCTGCCCTACGACATAGCTTTCTTGATAGAACCCGACACGGATAAACTGCCTGTGAAGATGGCGCAATACCAAAAGCAGACCAAGGCAACCATAGAAGAGATACTGGCCGCCAAAAAGGAATTTGGCTCGCTGGAACATCTGATACTGATTCAGAACGGAAACAGCGAAGGACTGTCGCTTGACCTGAACGAGGACTCACTGGTGCGCATAGCGGGAGAATACGCCCTGCTGAGTATCAACCACTATGCAGATATGTTCCCCGAAAACGCTCAATCGGACGAGCGGCCTATCCATGCATTGGGATTGTCGGTGCTGAGCTTTGACAAGTACTACTTTGTGCAATACCTGCTCCATCAGGCCTACATCCACATACTGGACCGCGAACAGGTGCTGCAAAGCGAAGTGGATGTGAACAAAGTGTCGCAGACCGTGCAAAAGATATTGAAAAACAATGTCAATGTATTCTCGACTTTCTACAACAAAGAGGTACAACCCCGATTAGAAAAGCACATTCCGCACGACAGCATCATGGCAGAAATTCGCCCTGAATGGGAAAAGGAACTGCAACGACTGACGGAGGAATTTCAGGCATACATCGACAGCCCCGACATGACGCTGCCCGAAAAGAAAGCCACGCTGGCGCAACTGCTCGGAGAAGACGATGAGCTGCTGGTGGGCTATATGTTCAACCGAGAACAATTAGTGATAGACGACTGCAGCCGCGAAGTGCTGGACTATTTTGCAAAAGCCAACAATTCGCTACTGAGTATGCACGAGGACATTGAGAAAGAGGATTCGGAATCGGAAAGGCTACGCAAAGAGAGAGTGAACGAGATAGCCGAACACGCTGCCCTATCCACCAACTCGAATGCCCCACAAACCATGCCGAGCGATATCATTGACAAGCTGAAAAGCGTGAAAATTGCGATGCGAGAATCGTCAAACTACATCCGACTCAAATCGCAAGAACTCAATGAAACGCACCACCAAACGGAGGAACACCGACAGGCTGCCAAGCGACTCACGGACAAAGGATTCGTATTTGACGGGCATACCTATCTGCTGCAAAACGATATTGAGGAGCGTCCCTGCGAGGAAGACTATGTGCCCTGCGAGAACCGGCTGACCAAAGCAAACCTGCGCCCGTATTTCACCCCGATCAAAGACCAAGGACAATTAGGTGCCTGCGCTACCTTTGCCATGGTGGGTATATTTGAATACATCCTAAAGAAAAACAGAGCATTAGACAACGATCTGAGCGAGGCATTTGTATACTACTACGCACACGGCCGAGAAAAATCGATGGCCGATGAAGGCACCTCACTCTACACGAACATTGTGGCATTAGAAACGGAAGGAGTCTGTCTGGAGACACTCTGCCCATACAACGACCAAGAAACGGAAGCACCATCTGCAGAAGCTGTTGCCGATGCCATACAGAGGCGTGTTTGCAAAGCACTAAATGTGCGAAAAGACCTCAAACACATCAAATCGGCCATTGCACAAGGCTACCCTGTGGCTGCATCGCTCCAAATATTCGACTCGTTCCAACCCATCGATGGATTTATTATGCGCCCCACCGAGGATGAGGTAGAAAGCGGGCAATATGGCAACCACGCCATGGTGCTATGCGGATACTCCGACGAGGAGAGAGTGTTTATTGCACGCAACTCGTGGGGAACCCATTTTGGGGACAACGGCTATTGCTATCTACCCTACTCGTATATTGAAGATTTCTTGAATGTAGCCTGCATTGTGACGGAAATAAACATGGAAAACATCCATGTAGAAGGCAATGATACGACTGCCACCATATCATTCGATATGAGCAACAACCGCATCAAGACCGCCATACTGCGCAACCTGATTGACGAAGAAAAGCATCGGCTCAACATCCTATACAAAGACCTGCAACACTACGAATTTGCCTACAACCAAGTGTTCCAAGCACTCGGCAACAACACGACACGAACCACCCTCTGCGACGGGACACTCAAGCAGCTGGACTATCAAATAGAGGAACTTACCACGAAAAAAAGGCAATTGGAACCGGCACGAACGGAGGCTCTTGAGGAATTTGACCGCAAAACCATAAAGATGATAGTGGGCTATGGGCTGTCGTGGCTGCTGCCTATCATCGTGTTTGCTATACTATTGGGCGGGCTGAAACTCGACCCCCAAGAGGTATTCCTAAATGTATGGACTTGTCTGTTCTTCTACGGAGGATGGACTCTGCTGACCGTGCTTTTTGTACTTTGGAAATGGCAACGCCGACGCCTGCGCATAGACCTCGACGATGAATACCAAAGCCAAATAGAAGACATCGAGCGACAGATAACAAAGCGGAAAGAAGAGCAAGAGATAACCCGACTGAAATCGCATATTGCAGGAATGATTATCGACTCGCTATACCGTCTGCAAAGCAGCCTGCACTCGAAATACAACGGAATGCACTCCTATATAGGCAACCTGCGTATCTGGCGCAACGAGGAAGAACAATCCCGTCGAATGGATGACAGCGTGCGCGAACCGTTCCTATCGCTGATAGCCAATCAACAATTGGACAAATTTTTCGAGGATTGCAAAGATGAGATCACAAAGCCTGTCAAGCTATACGAACTATTCCGAAAATCGTATCAAGTGGAGGAAAAGGAGATTGTTCGGTTTAAGAACGAGCTGAAAAAGACCTTGGTAGATAAGCTATTCGAAAAACTGAAAAATTTCTCGGTCTATAAACATATTTCCGGCAACGAGAACTACCCATACGCCGTCGCCAACACAAACGACATAAACGCACTGCTGCAGCAAATGGACCGAAAATCGGCTTACTTCGTACGCACCATTTCGACCGTGGACACCGCTGCTGCTCAAAACACGAGCTGCAAACTGCTGTTTGTGGATGCAGATGTTGAAGCCACACGAAAAGAATGGGAACAACTATGCAGTAAGAATTTTACACAACAACCCACTTGCTGCCAAAGCGACTCACATTTCCGGTTGTCACTGCTGCAAATGGTGGGATTGGCACCCAAAGAGATATCCATACTACAATAATTAGAAAATAGAATATCATTCCCTATTTATCGGAACAATAGGAAAAACATAAATAACTAAAATGATACAGACTATGAAACACCATCTATCAACCTTGCTCTTATGTTTGGTTGTGCTCGCTATGCCATCGTGCAAAACCGAAGAGCAAAAGTATATGGACGAATACACCCATTTTGCGGAAATGTTCCTTGCACAATGCAACACCTATTCTGCCACCGATTGGGATGCTGCTGCCACACGCTACGAACAACTGCGGGAACAGTATGCTCTATATGTGACAGACCTCACTCCCGAACAACGACAAACCGTAGAGCAATACAACAGCAAAATAAACGCTGAATTTGTCCGACACGAAGTAGGCACTACCACCGAACAAGTGAAAAGCCTGCTCAAAGAAACCATCGGCACGCTGAACGAACTGATGCAGTAAGAGAAAAGTTGAGAGGCAAGCGTTTAGGAGCAGAGATAATTTGGGGCAGTTGAGGGCTAAACGAAAAATGCCTATAGAGTAATCAAGAAAAAGGCGTTTGAAGCCGAAAAGACGCAAAGATACTGGGCGGTGGGAGACGGAAGACATCTTTTATTTGCAGATGTCGGAGTAATTTTGTATCTTTGCAGCCGATTTCGCGTAAAGCATGCAAGCGTGCATGACATAGCGATGCCGCGATGGTGGAATCGGTAGACACGAAGGACTTAAAATCCTTTGGCCAGAAATGGCTGTGTGGGTTCAAGTCCCACTCGCGGTACAAGAGAGGTCGTCCGACACACAAGTCTGACGACCTCTCTGCTATATGAAACAAGAACTATCTATTGCTACTCCATTTTGCTCTATGCAAAGTACCATAAATTATTTTACTACCCCTATCGCTCAATGTAGAGTACAAAAATATCCATTACACAAAATTTCAATTAACCCGGATTAACACTATCAGGAAGAAGGGAAAACTAAATCTGCTCGGTTGAATTTGAAACGATTCGTCTACATAATACTGCTCCTACTGACAGTGAGCGCGTCGGCAACGGCACGCTCCATACGGCTATACGGCTATGTAGTAGATAGCGACAACCGAGGCATCGAATTAGTGAATGTGGTACTCACCAACACCTCCTCCGCACACTCTGCCACCGACGGGAAAAACGGGGCAGCACAAATAGGCACTACCACCAACCGCAACGGCTACTACGAACTGCTATTCGACCAACAAGACACCATCGATGTGGTGTTCTCGATGATAGGCTACACCACCACCCAACAACGCATTGTGGCACCGCAAGAAGTGGTGAATCTGAATGTGGTGCTGCCCACCGATGAGCAATGGATAGAGGAAGTGGAAGTGCGCGGCATCAAACGGCAAACCAACACCATGGACCACATCGAAGCCGCCACAACCCGCGTCATGCCCGACGCCACAGGCGGCAGCATCGAGAGCCTGCTCATCACCTTTGCGGGCGTGAATCAGAACAATGAACTGAGCAGCCAATACAATGTGCGAGGCGGTAGTTTTGACGAAAACGAGGTGTATGTGAACGGCATAGAAGTACATCGCCCCCTGCTCATCCGCAGCGGACAACAAGAGGGATTGAGCTTCGTCAATCCGTACATGGTGGAAAATGTGCAATTCTCGGCGGGCGGATTTGATGCCCAATACGGCGACAAGATGTCATCGGTGCTGGATATTGAATACAAACAGCCCCAACGCTTTGAGGCAAGCCTCAGCGCAAGCCTGCTCGGCGCAAACCTGTACATAGGACACGGCGACAGCCTATTCTCGCAAATGCACGGCATACGCTACAAGACCAGCCGCTACATGCTCGGCTCGCTCAACACATCGGGCAACTACGAGCCGAACTACATTGACTATCAGACCTATATGACCTGGGCGCTCGGCAAACGCAAAGGACGACCCGCACGCAACGACTGGCAGATGTCGTTCCTCGGCAACTTCAGCCGCAACACCTACCGTTTCCGTCCGGACTCGTCGAGCGTCAGCTGGGGCGGATTGGACACCAAACAACTGCTCATCTTCTACGAAGGGCAGGAGCGGGACAACTTTACGACCGGATTCGCCGCACTGAGCGCACACGGGCATGTAGCACCGGAAGTGAAGATTGGATTCGACCTGAGCGGATTCTACACCTACGAACAGGAAAACTACGATATTTCGGGCGAATATATACTGAGCAATGGAGGGAACGGCACAACGGCAAGCGGCATACAAAGCGAACTGATAGACGGAACCTCCTCCGAATCGGTGCTCGGCACGGGCGTCTATCATCAGCACGCACGCAACACACTGCAAGCAGGGGTGATAACCCTATCGCACACGGGCGAATGGAAACACGAGGAGAACACGCTGCGGTGGGGCGTGAGCGGGCAAGCGGAACTGATAAGCGACCGCATACGCGAATGGGAATGGCGCGACTCGATGGGCTACAGTCAGCCGAACGATGACAAAGAAATGCGACTCTACTATGCCCTCGCCGGCACGACCACCATGCGGTCGGGACGGGTGCAAGGCTACCTGCAAAACACGCACAAATGGAACACCGACAAAGGGCAAGTGCTGCTGACCGTCGGCGGACGACTCAACTGGTGGAGCTACACGAACGAGGTACTGCCCAGCCCACGAGCCAGCGTGGTCTATATTCCGGGCTGGAAACGAGATTTTAGCTTCCGTCTTGCTACGGGACTCTACTACCAAGCACCCTTCTACAAAGAGCTGCGCGACACACTGACCGACGAGAGCGGCGTGACCCGTATCCAACTGAACGACAAACTGCGGGCGCAACGCTCGGTGCATGTCGTGCTGGGCGGAGATTACTACTTCCGTGCATGGGGACGACCCTTTAAGCTGACCGCAGAGGGATACTACAAATACATTGACCGCATGGAGAGCTACACCGTGGACAATGTACGCGTGCGCTACTCGGGCAAAAACGACGCCACCGGCTACGCCGTGGGACTCGACCTGAAACTATACGGCGAATTGGTGCCGGGAGCCGACAGCTGGATCAGCTTCTCGACCATGTCCGCCAAACAGCGGCTAAAAGACCACCCGGAGGCAGGGTGGCTGCCCTCGCCGAACGAACAACGCTACTCGTT
>CAVKVE010000001.1:48336-90905 GCA_963659655.1 Bacteroidaceae bacterium
ATACAATTCGAGGTATTCAACCTGGTGGATTGGAAAAATGTGAATTCGTACTTCTGGGTGACAGATGCATACAATCAGTCGTGGGCAAGCCCAAACTACCTGACCGGACGGCGATATAACCTGAAAATAACGGTAGATTTGAAGTAACAGTCACAAGGTTTCCTATGCCGCAAGCGGCAAGAAAAAAGGAATGAAAATAGAATTTCGTTTTCCTCTATTTTTCGGGAGCGACAGCGAACAGAAAAAGTACACATATAGCGACCAAGGGATGCGAACAGGGGAAATGCAACAGGTCAGAGACCCCGCATGTTAATTGTTAATTATTAATTGTTAATTACTAATTGATCCATGGCAAAAGAGAAGGAACAAGTGACTCCGATGATGAAGCAGTTTCGGGACATCAAGGCACAATACCCTGATGCGATGCTGCTATTCCGCTGCGGGGACTTCTACGAGACCTACTGCGAAGACGCCGTGCGGGCAAGCAAGATACTCAACATCACGCTCACACACCGCAGCAATGGTGCGGGAGGCGTCAATCAGATGCAAGAAATGGCGGGGTTCCCCTTCCATGCCTTGGACACCTATCTGCCCAAATTGGTGCGAGCCGGGCTGCGGGTAGCAATATGCGACCAATTGGAAGACCCGAAACTAACCAAGAAGCTCGTCAAACGGGGCGTGACGGAACTCGTAACGCCGGGCGTGAGCTACTCGGACACCACGCTGAGCCAAAAAGAGAACACTTGGGTGGGGTGCCTGCACTACAACAAGCAGACCATCGGTATTGCTTTTCTCGACATATCGACCGGCGAATTCCTCGCTGCGGAAGGCACAGACGACTATATTGACAAACTGCTTACGGATTTTGCGCCCAAAGAAGTGCTGTTCCTTCGGGGTAGGAAAGGCGCATTCGAGGAACGATTCGGCAATAAATACTTCACCTTTGAGTTGGAAGACTGGATGCTGACCCCATCGGCGGCGGAAGAGAGGCTGTGCAAACTCTGGCAAGTGAAGAACCTGAAAGGATTCGGACTCGAAAAAATGCCCAACGGCGTGGTGGCGGCAGGCGGAATACTGCACTACCTCGACATGACGCAGCACCTGCAGACAGGACACATCCAACACCTGAGCCGCATAGAGGAAGAGAAATATGTGTGGCTCGACCGATTCACGGTGCGCAACCTGGAACTGATAGGCGGACAGACCGCTGAGAGCAAGACGCTATTCGATGTACTCGACCACACCGTGACACCTATGGGCGGGCGACTGTTGCACCGCTGGATGGCTCTGCCACTGAAAGATGTGCGCCCAATACGCAACCGACAGATGGT
Source organism: Bacteroidaceae bacterium (assembly GCA_963659655.1). GTDB lineage: Bacteria > Bacteroidota > Bacteroidia > Bacteroidales > Paludibacteraceae > Colicola. Next base: position 49,668 of record CAVKVE010000001.1, read on the forward strand.
GGTAGAATACTTTTTCCGCCACCCCGATGAGCGAGAGGCCATCACGGAACAGATAAGCACCATACAAGATATGGAGCGCATTGTGAGCAAAATAGCCACCGGGCGGATTGCACCACGCGAGATGTTGCAACTATCGCAAGCACTGCAAGCATTGGTGACCATTCGGGAGGTGTGTCTGCAGGCGGAGGACAACGAATACCTGCACCTGCTCGGCGAACAGATAGACCTCTGTGAAGCCATGCGGGAGCGTATCTGCCACGATATTCACCCCACTCCACCCGCTGTGCAGGGGCGTCCGAATGTGATTGCTGACGGTGTGGATAAGGAATTAGACGAGCTACGCGACATACACGCCAACGGAAAAGACTACCTGCTGCGCATTCAGCAGCGCGAACAGGAACAGACGGGCATTCAGAGCCTGAAAATCGGCTACAACAATGTGTTCGGCTACTATTTAGAAGTACGCAACACCTACAAGGACCAAGTGCCGCAAGACTGGATCCGCAAGCAGACGCTGGTAAATGCGGAACGATACATCACGCCCGAACTGAAAGAATACGAGGAGCGAATCCTCTCCGCCGAGGAACGGATTCAAGTGATTGAGAACCGGCTCTACGGCGAACTGATTGTGGCGCTGTGCGGGTATGTGCCGCAAATGCAGACCGACGCCAATGTGGTGGCACAATTGGACTGTCTGCTGAGTTTTGCGGCTGCAGCGGCGGAAAATCACTATGTATGCCCCGACATTAACGACGGCCTCGTGATAGACATACGGCAAGGGCGACACCCCGTGATAGAACAACAACTGCCCATAGGCGAGGAATATATTGCGAACGATGTGCTGCTGGACAACAACGGGCAGCAGATCATCATCATCACGGGCCCCAACATGGCCGGTAAGTCGGCACTGCTCCGGCAGACGGCACTCATTGTGCTAATGGCGCAGATGGGCTGTTTTGTGCCGGCAGAGAGCGCAAAAATAGGTATCGTGGACAAGATATTCACCCGCGTGGGGGCGAGCGACAACATCAGCGTGGGCGAATCGACTTTTATGGTGGAAATGAACGAGGCGGCAAGCATACTGAACAACCTGAGCGAACGCAGCCTCGTGCTATTCGACGAACTCGGGCGAGGCACCTCAACCTACGACGGCATCAGTATCGCCTGGGCCATCGTGGAATACATCCACGAACAGCGAGGGCACGCCAAGACGCTGTTTGCCACCCACTACCACGAACTCAACGAGATGGAGAAGGCATTCCCGCGCATCCATAACTACAATGTGTCGGTGCGGGAAGTGAACGGGAAAGTGATATTCCTGCGCAAATTGGTGCCGGGCGGCTCGGAACATAGTTTCGGTATCCATGTGGCAGCGTTGGCAGGTATGCCGGAGATAATCGTAGAACGGGCGCAACAGATACTCCGAGAGCTGGAAGGAGAACACAGCAAACAACCTTCGCTCACCCCAAAAACAGAAGGGGAGAGCCATACGCAGAGCAATGGCGGTATGCAGCTGAGTTTCTTTCAATTAGACGACCCAGTGCTGGAGCAGATACGCGACGAACTGACACGGCTCGACATCAATAGCCTGACACCGTTAGATGCCCTCAACAAACTGAACGAAATAAAGAAATTGGTGGGCGGGAAATAGCCGCAAAGAGCCATCTACGCCCATCGTAACAGTTGCGCTCGACACGAATCAGAGCATACGACAATGAAAAAATGGATGATTCTATCCGCTGCGCTATGGCTCGTGGCAAGCATGGGCTACGCAAAGAAATCAATGGTGGTGACAGACGGCGATATATGCTCGCTGCTCGGTCAAGACACGACCGTTTCGGTGGCGTTCGACTACTCGCACACACGCTGGGAACAAGAGGAGTCGTACAAAGACTTCTGCGGCGATGACTATCAGGTGCGTGTGGACAACTCGCTCACGACCTTCACGGAAGCCTTCAACCGCACGAGCAAGACGCTGCGGGCGACCAACTCAGGCGAAGCAGCCTATCGAATGGTAGTGGTTGTGGACAACTTAGAACGCAAGCAGGGCATGGTGATGTGGGGACGGATGTACATCCGTGTGACGGGACAGATTCGGGTGTTCGATGCCGCCACCAACGAACCTGTGCTGACCGTAACGGTGCAGAACCTGGCAGGTGACGAGGATTTCGTGCCAAACGACCGACTGAACAAATGCTTCGACAAGCTCGCCACACAGCTTGTGGCATTGGGAAAGAAGTGCAAGTAAGCGAACATTACGCAAAAGAAAAGTCCGTATCGCTTTGGCGGTACGGACTTTTTTTATGTTTCAATGCGTATGAATAGGCTCGAATAGGTAGCTGATTTTTGGAACCTACATAAAAGGCTTGGCGTTATTCTTCGCCCAACAGGTCAGGGCGACGCTCACGAGTGTGACGGATAGACTCCTCGTACAGCCACTCCTCGATTTTCGCCTGATTGCCGGAGATAAGGATGTCCGGCACACGCCAACCCTTGTATTCCGCAGGGCGGGTATAAACCCCCGGCTCCAACAGACCATCCTGGAACGAATCGTTGAGCGCACTCTCCACATCGCCCAGCGCACCCGGCAGCAGGCGCACAATAGCGTCCGTCATAATGGCAGCGGGCATCTCGCCACCCGTCAGCACAAAATCGCCGATGGTATATTCCTTCGTAATCAGATGGTCACGCACACGCTGATCAACACCCTTGTAATGGCCGCAAAGAATAATGATATTCTCTTTCAGCGACAACGCATTCGCCTCACGCTGCGTGAAGCGTTCGCCGTCTGGAGCGGTAAAGATAATCTCATCGTAGTGGCGCTCGGAGGTCAGCTTGGTAATGACACGGTCGATAGGCTCAATCTGCAGCACCATACCTGCGCCAAAACCGAATGCATAATCATCCACCTTGCGGTGCTTGTCGAGCGTGTAATCACGCAGGTTATGCACATAGATTTCAGCCAGCCCTTTGTCTTTGGCTCGCTGCACAATGGAATGATTCAGAGGCGATTCCAATAGTTCGGGACACGCAGATAGGATGTCAATACGCATGAGTGCTAATGAGGAATTATGAATTACGAATTAAGCAATAAGAATGGTATGCATAGGGAACACTATGGTACCGGGTCGTAGCCGGAGCCACCCCACGGATTGCACCGCAGAATCCGCTTGATACCGAGCCAAGTGCCCTTGAAAATGCCGTACTTCATCACCGCCTCCACCATATACTGGCTGCAGGTCGGCGTGTAGCGGCACGAGGGCGGCGTCAGCGGCGATATGCAATACCGATAGAAATAGACCGGCAAAAGAAAGAGCTTGCGCAGGAATTTTCTCATGGGTTCGTAGGGATTCAAAGGGTTGGTGTCGGGGTATCGTTGCGGGTGGGTTGGGTCGTTTCAGCGGGTTGGTTCGGGAGTGGTAAGGCAGCCAGCTTGAGCAGAGCCTTGCGCATGGCTTTCTCTATCACGGCATAGTCCTGCTTCTGCTTGTCCATATAGTTGAACGCCACCTGATAGGTGCGACCGCCCAACAAGTGCTTCTGCAGCCGATACGCCTCACGCATCTGCCGACGAAGCCGATTGCGATCCACCGCGTGCTTGAACAGCGATTTGGGCGCCCAAATAAGCACCTCCGTAGGCTCAGACGACGGGATATAGGTCACCCTTAGCGGCCATACGACAAAGCGTTTGCCCGTCTTGTAGAGCGCATCCACTCTGAGCTTTCCGCAGAGTTTCTCGCATTTCGGAAATATGTGCCTCGGGGTGTCCAAATTCACACGGATTACTGGTTGTGCTTGCTCAAATAGTCGTCGATGGCGGCGGGAATGGAGCGGAACTCGGGCGAGGGCACCTGAATATCGGCGTGCATACCCAGCTCCTCCAACGCCTGCGCCGTATTTGCGCCAAAAGCGGCCATCACCGTGTCGCCCTGCTCGAAATTCGGGAAGTTCTCGCGAATCGATTTGGCACCGGCGGGGGTGAAGAGCGCAATCATATCGTAGTCGAATGCATCCTCGCCCCATTGGGTCGAAACGGTGCGGTACATCACGGCGGGCTTCACCTCAATCTTGTTTTTGGCGAACATATCCAATTGGTCGGTGTTGTGAATATCCGACAGCACCATCAGATACTTCTCGGTCGGGCGACGATTCATGGTCGGCAGCAAGTCCTCAAAACGATTGTTGGTGCTGAAAAACACGCGACGCTTGCGGTAGTCGATGTATTTTTGCAGGTAGTTGCCCACCGACTCGGAGATGCAGTAGTAGTGCATCGTTTCCGGCACGGTCAGGCGCATCTCCTCGCAGAGGCGAAAAAAATGGTCGGCCGCCAACTTAGAGTTCAAAATGATAGCGGTGTAGTCGGTCGGCGTGATGTGCTGCTGACGGAATTCCCGCGCATTCAGCCCCTCGATATGGATGAGCTGACGAAAATCGAAAGTTACCCCATATTCCTCCTCCATTTCGGAGTAGGGATTGCGCTCTGTGGCAGGGCGCGGCTGAGAAATAAGAATCTTTTTTATCATAGAATAGTATATTTATCGATTGAATATCAGCGCATAGCGTCATACAATAATCGCTGCGCACACGGCTATCGCCACTATCGGCAGCACCTCCAGCGTCAGCACATAGAGCAGGATGTAGAGCAACGAGGCCGGCCCGGAATAGAACACGCGCACCCATTTGAACAGTATCAGCAGTATCGCCACACCGCACCATACGATGGTGCTCCAGAAAACGACGGCAGTGTTATCCACCGGAATAAGCAGGAGCAGCATCACAAAAAAACCGGAGCAAATAACCGTCCAAAGACTATCGTAGTGCATCGTGATCAGCGCAAAACGACGACTGATTTGGAAGGTATAATTCACCCACAGCGTCAGCAGATATTTCAGCGTATCCACCCCAAAAACCACCAGCAGCACGAGCAGATACTTGCTAAACCGAAATTCCTGATCGGACACAAACTCCACCTGCCAATGCCCCACCTGCAACATTCCGCCCACATAGCAGAATAGATACACCGCCAACGCAAAAGTCCCCATGCGGAACAGATTGATACACAGCTGCCCCATGGCGTTGCGGTGCGGGTCGTGATAGGTGCGTTCCACTTTTTGGAACACCATGGCAAACGACCCCAACAGCACACCGGGCTGTATCAGCTCCGACAGCACACCGAGCAACAGCAGCCCGAGCAGTGTCCAACTCACCCACGGAGCGGTTTCGGGCGACAATATGTGCGGAACAAAAGGCATCAGTCGGTCGGCTGCATGATATATAGTTTATCTCCCCGATGGAGTATTTTTTCTGTTTTCAGCGAGAAATAAGCCCCCTTGCGTATCTCCGTTTTCGGCTCTCCTTTGGCGTTGCGCAGGTCGTGTGCCACGCATTCGTAAGCCCCTGTCGTCTCGCCCGTCACGAGCAGTTCATCCCCTTCGCATACCTTCTCGGTGGCCTCCACGAAGAATTCCGCCACCCCGATATTCTTAAAGTAATTGGTACATTTGCCCACATACACCTTCTTGCGGGTGGCACGGCTACCGTAGGTGTGTGTCCATTCGCCCAATCGTTGCCCCTGATAGTATCCGTCCCAGAATCCACGGTTGAACACACGCGCCAGCCGATTGTTCCAGTCCTCTATTTTCGGCAGAATTATCGCATCGTCGTTGTACTCGCCTGCTTGCCAAGCCTCTACGGCCTCTCTGTAGCATGACACCACTGTCTGCACATATTCCGCCCCACGCGCACGCCCCTCAATCTTCAGCACCCGCACACCGGCATCGAGCATCTTGTTTAGGAAGTGAATGGTTTTCAGGTCTTTAGGCGACATGATGTATTGGTTATCCACCTCCAGTTCCAGCTCCGATTCTTTGTCTTTTACGATATAGCCCCGCCGGCACACCTGCATGCAGGCACCTCGATTCGCGCTGTAGCCGAGGTTGTTCAGGCTCAGATAGCACTTGCCCGACACCGCCATGCAGAGCGCTCCGTGACAGAACATCTCGATACGCATCAGCTCGCCATGCGGCCCCGTGATGTGTTGTTCCACAATGTCACGATGTATCGATGCCACCTGCTCCATATTCAGCTCACGCGCCAGCACCACCACATCGGCAAACTGCGCATAGAATCGCAGCGCCTCGGTGTTGGCAATGTTCAGTTGGGTCGATAGATGCACCTCCACGCCCACCGACACGGCGTATTGCAGCACGGCAATATCGCTCGCAATAATGGCATCCAACCCCGCTGCTTTGGCGTTATCCACAATGGTTCGCATCAGCGGCAGGTCTTCGGGGTACATCACCGTGTTGAGCGTCAGATAGGTTTTCACGCCTGCCTCGCGGCAAACGGCGACTATCTTGTGCAGGTCTTCGGTTGTGAAGTTGGCCGACGACCGAGCGCGCATATTCAGGTACTCGATGCCGAAATATACGCTTGTCGCACCCGCCTCAATGGCAGCAGTCAGCGACTCCCAGCACCCTACGGGCGCCATTATCTCTATATGTTGATTTTCGTTTTGCACGTTTGGAAGGGCTTATGCCCGGATTTAGAGGGACTTTCCCTGTTTAGGTCTATTGTTGCAGCAGATATTCGGCTATCTGCACGGCGTTCAGTGCCGCCCCTTTGCGTATTTGGTCGCTCACGCACCAGAAAGTCAGCCCGTTCGGACAGGTCAGGTCGTTGCGCACACGCCCGACAAACACCTCATCTCGTCCGCTCAAGAACAGCGGCATGGGGTAGGTTTTGCTTTGCGGGTCATCCATCAGCACGCACCCTTTGGCGGCAGCAAACGCCTGTTTGGCCTCAGCCGCCGAAACGGGCTTTTCGGTCTCTATCCAGACGCTCTCCGAGTGGGCCCGCAGCGAGGGCACGCGCACACAGGTGGCAGACACAGCGATGTCCGAGTGCATAATCTTGCGCGTCTCGTTATACATCTTCATCTCCTCCTTGGTGTAGTCGTTGTCCGTGAATACATCCACCTGCGGTATCATGTTGAATGCCAGCTGATACGGAAATTTCTCCACCGTCACCTTTTCGCCGTTCAGCGCTTGCCGATATTGTGTTTCCAGCTCTCTCATGGCTTGTGCGCCGGCACCGCTTGCTGCCTGATAGGTAGCCACATGCACACGCCGTATGTGGCTGATAGCCTCAATGGCTTGCAGCGCCACCACCATCTGAATCGTGGTGCAGTTGGGGTTGGCAATGATGTTCCGTGGGCGTACCAAGGCATCGGCAGCATTCACTTCCGGCACCACCAAGGGCACATCCGTGTCCATGCGAAATGCCGACGAGTTGTCTATCAGCACCGCGCCGTAGCGTGTGATGTCCTCCGCATATTCTTTCGATACGGAAGCACCCGCCGAGGCAAAAGCAATATCCACGCCTCGGAAGGCATCTCCATGCTCCAACAGCTGCACTTTGTGCGGTTGGGCACGGAAAACATATTCGGTTCCGGCACTACGGGCGGAACCGAATAATCGAAGTTCGGTAATGGGAAATTGGCGCTCATCGAGTACTTTGAGCAATTCTTGTCCAACGGCACCGGAGGCGCCAACTATCGCAACTACCATATTTTTATGTTTTGGAAGTTCGAGAGAGCCTACCTCCGCAAAAGAGGCAGGCTCCCATGGTGAGTAGTCAATTATTGCAGTGCAATAATCGTGTCAGCCTCAGCCTCCGTGAAGGAGATTTTTCCTTCGCGAGCCAACCAGCCGAGAGCCAGGTTCAATTCAGCTTCTTTGAGTTTGGTTGCTTTTTTCAAAGCCTTCGTGGTGAGAGCACCGCCTTGCAGTGCATTCCAGATCAGTCCTGCGTTCTCACCGATTTTTGCTGTAATCATACGACAAAATAGGTTTGTTAGTGAATAATTGTGGATTGTTAGTAGTGTATGGGGATGAGGGTTACTCCTCCCATTTCTTAAATGCCAAACAAGCGTTGTGTCCGCCGAATCCGAAGGTATTGCTCAGCGCATAGCGGATGTTGCGGTGTTGTGCTTGTCCAAATGTAAAGTTCCAACTATAATCTATGTTCGGGTCCTCGTCAGCGGGGTCGTGGTTGATGGTCGGTGGCACGATTCCGTAGTGCAGTGCCAGCACGGTGGCGATGGCTTCTGCTGCTCCTGTTGCGCCTACCAGGTGTCCCGTCATCGATTTGGTCGAGTCTATATTCAGCGTGGCTGCATGCTCGCCGAATACGGCTTTTATGGCCTTCAGTTCCGCCAAGTCGCCCAGCGGGGTCGAGGTTCCGTGCGTATTGATGTAGTCGATAGCCGTCGGCTCTACGCCTGCATCGGCAATCGCCATTTGCATTACTCGGCGTGCCCCGTCGCCTTCCGGGTCGGGTGCGGTGATGTGGAATGCATCCGATGTCATCCCTTGCCCCACCATCTCCGCATATATTTTTGCGCCACGCGCTTTGGCGTGTTCCAGCTCTTCGAGTACCAAGCAGCCGGCGCCTTCGCCCAACACAAAACCATCTCGTGAGGCAGAGAAAGGTCGGCAAGCCGTTTCGGGCGAATCGTTTCGGGTCGATAGGGCGTGCATTGCATTGAATCCGCCTATGCCTGAGTAGGTAATATCTGCGTCAGCGCCGCCCGTCAGCAACACATCGGCGTGTCCCAATCGTATTTGGTCAAACGCTTGAGCGATGGCGTGCGAGGACGATGAGCAGGCGGATGATACGGCATAGCTTTGTCCCTTCAGCCCAAAGTGGAGCGATATGTTTCCTGCCCCTATGCTAAGGATCACTTTCGGTATGTAGAACGGACTGAAATAGGGTGTTCCGTCGCCGCGTGAGAACTCGCCCCATTCGTTTTCGAAGGTCTTCAGTCCTCCCATTCCGCTTCCCCATATTACGCCCATGCGTTCACGGTTTTCTGCCTCCATGTCGAGCCCTGAGTTTTCAATGGCTTCTTTGGCGACCCATACCGAGAATTGCGCATATCGGTCGTATTTGCGAATCTCTTTGCGGTCAAATAGGCTGCTTGCGTCAAATCCCTTGACTTCGGCAGCAAAGTGTGTCTTGCAGCGGCTTGCGTCAAATTGGGTGATGTTTCCCACCCCGTTTTTTCCGGCCACCAGTGCGTCCCAATATTCGGGTACGGTGTTTCCGATAGGCGTCAGTGCGCCCAGTCCGGTCACTACTACTCGTTTCAGTTCCATTCCTGTCCCTTTTCCGGTTCTTCCTCTTTTTTAGTCTTTTTTTCGGTCGTTTCAGCCCTGTCATTTTGTAGCGTATTTGCCTATGGAACAGCCTATTACCGATGGAATACACCGACTGATTTTTCTTTCTCTTGGTTGGTATATTTTCCTTTTCGTACGCCCAAAAGTCGGCTTTTTCGTGCGTCTTTTGTCGTACACTTATATATATAGTTTACGAGCCTACAGTTTTCCCGTACGCTCGTAAATTACGTGTCTTTTTTTGATCGGCAACTTAAGCAAGCGCTCCGGCTACATACTCGATAGCGTCACCTACGGTCGAAATTTTCTGGGTATCCTCATCGGGGATCGAGATTTTGAACTCCTTCTCGAACTCCATGATGAGTTCTACGGTGTCCAACGAATCGGCATTCAGGTCGGTTTGGAAGTTTGCCTCGTTGGTTACTTGGCTTGCTTCAACACACAATTTATCCACGATGATGTCTTTTACCTTCTTTTCGATTTCTTGTTGAGTCATAATGTAATATATTTAGTTTGTTTTCTTCGTTTGTTTGGTTGCTGCAGTCTTCTCACGCAACTTACCTTCCGTCAGTCATTTTCTGCAGTTTTCTTCCACTATTTACTTCTCCCGGTCATTTTTTCTGCAGTTCCCCTCCGGTCGTTGTTTTTCTTTTTTTGGCACATTGCTTTTAGGCAGGGGCATATTGCTTTTTAGGCACGAAAAACAAAAACGGCGCAAAATTACTGCTTTTTCGCTGATTATGCAAATTTTACCCTGTTATTTAGCAAATTACGACCTGTTTTTGCGAAAAAACCGCATATTATGCACTCCCGTACTGCATATTCTTTCCGTTTATGCAATTTCCGGCGTCGAGCAGCCATTGCCACACCGGCTGCACGGCGACAGAGGTATCGGGCAGGGCTATGCTATCCGCCTCGTCGTAGGTAATAATACGCAGTTGCCAGTCAGGGTGCTTCGTGGCAAACTGCCGCAGCGGGGCAACCTCCCGTTCGCGGGTGGCAGGGTCGGACAACGAATAGCATACCTGCACCGCCAAATGCGCATCCGCCACCACAAAATCTATTTCGCGCTCCGCAAGATAATACGACACCTGCTCCCGCCCATAGAGGCGACAGAGTTGTATGGCAACAATGTTCTCCAGCAGCGACGGAGCATCGTCTATCAAGAACAGATTGAGTATACCATTGTCGATAAAATAGTACTTCTTGTTTGACTCCTTATCCGCCAGACGCGCCAATTCGTTCTCTACAGGCAACAGCAACCAAGCGTCCTCGGTAAAGCCGGTATAGTCTATCACGGTAGGCACCGAGGTCTGACAGCCCGTAGAGACGACAATGTTCTTCAGTCGGTTGTAGGAAACAGGCTGCTTGACACTCTCTGCCAACTTCTTGATAATCATATTGAGTATGCGACTGTTCCGGATGCCGTTGCGGGTACAGATGTCGCCCAAATAGATCTTCTGGTAGAGGCTCGAGAGCATGGCACGCTTCTGCTTGTAGTCCATAATTTCGGGCAAGCCGCCATAGACAAAATACTCACGGAAGAGGCGCACTATCTCGCTTTTCTCCGCCGTGGAGTACTGCCAACCGTCGGACAACGACACCCCCTTTGCCTGCAAAAACTATGGTGAACAATGAGGTTCTCCGTCGCACCACAGCAGATGCATTTGAAATTATCTCGTGTGAGAATTTCCTGTCTCTTGAGTTTCCATTTCGGGTGTAGCACAAATTGTGCATACGACCCGTGTGTAGTATCTTCTGCTATTATAAGTCGGATATATTAGCTTTTGTCAGTATGGAGAGGGTTGAAGCGGAGTTAGATTAGTGCTCGTAAATGTCGGCAAGAGTTTTTGCGTCATCTGCCGTTTTCCAGTCAGCCCAACCATTGGAGGGGCGACCAAGAACATATTCGCTTGCCTGGCTTGGCGTGTTGAAAGGATAGTCTTCTTTCAGCACCAATAAACCTTTTTTAGTTTCAACATGTTGTGTTATCCACTCATTACGGCGTGCAGGATTATGGAACGAATTGACTGTTGTTGGTTCTATAATGCTATCTTTGAATACGACAAATCGTTTGTTTGCTACATCGTACACTCCTTTTGCGTCTGCGCCTTTTGCACAGCAACGGAATAGGATTTCAGATTCTTTTTTTTCCGCCTTATAGAAGATGTTGCAACCTACAAAATCCACAAGGAACTTGATGTCATCATAGAACTTATCGGCATCGGATTTCATCTCCAAAGTGAGATGTGGTTGCTTGGGGATTTGCTTGTTATCCGACAGTTCAAAACCACCCGCTTTTATGGCATCATCTATAGCGCGGTACTCCAGATATTGTACATGTGCATTTGACATTGTGTGAGATGAATCAATAAACACATACGCAATCTCGAACTCCTTTTTCTTATGGTCACTAATGCGATGCTTGAAAGAGTGAGATTGCCCGATATAGGCTCGGTATTCACCCATGATAAAGATGTATAGACACGGAGTGTTTAATTCCTGGAAACTCTTAATGGTTACATCAATATCTGCTTTGGGTATAATAAACATTTGGCACACCTTATTACCAAGAGAAAGCCGTTGCGGTCCTCTTGTGGTGCCATCAATAAGCAATGTGCGGATTGTTTCAGTTGTCATTTTTGTCTTTAGGGTTGACCGTTGTCTTGATGATTTTTTCTTCGTCTGTGAGTTTGTATTTGCTGTAGAGTTGCTCATCAATTTCTGCTACAGACTTTGACCAGTCAATATCTGAATGAACGGTAAAGTCTTGGAGTGGAACATAATTAAATACATCTTGCGTAATATGGATGGTACCTTCTTAAGTTCACATTAGAAGTGCTACAAATGTTTTTCCATTTAAATTACCTATTGAGGTCACCTATTACAGTTACTTATTGAGGTTACCTATTACAGTTACTTATTGCGGTTATCTATTTTAGATGCAAAGATACACATTTTATTCCGCATACCCAAATTTTTCCCTTTTTTCCCCATTTCCCCTCTCCTCCCTCCCAAAAATTTCCCCCCCCCCCCTTCTCCACCCCCCCACACAAAAAATCCCTAAAAAAATCCAAACTTTCCTTTCAAAATTTCCCCTCATTTCCCTACTTTTCCCGAACCACTCCCGAACCAACTCCTTATTTTCCCCTCTTTTTGTTATATATTTTTGGTACGCAAATTATGAAAAAGTTACGAAAAAGCAAAACCCGCTTGCAAGAACCGCAAAATCATTGTACCTTTGTCGTACTATTTGCGGCGAAGCAGTTGCCTATCAGCGCCTTCGGCCACCATTGTCAGTAGGCAATCTCCCCGCTCCACTAACCGTAAGACACATGAAGAAATCGACTCAGATTGCGATGGTATTGTCCGCCATCTGTCTTATGTTTGCATTCCCTATGCAGGCAGAAGTTACCGGCCACCGCGGGAATCCCCGTGTCTCCTCCAATCGAAAGGCATGGCGCACCTCTCCCGGCTATGGTGGACGCTACACGGCCCGCAATTCCTCCGTCGCACAAGGCCTCAGCTTGTCCTTGAATGCCCTCTACTATTACGGCGACATCGATATGTTGGACCTTGCGTTCCAGCACGGGTACCAGAAGCAAAACCTTTCGCTCGGCGGCAGCGCCACCTTTGCTTACCTTCACCCGCTTGCCAATAGTGTCAATTGCCGCGTCAGTTTGGGCGGTGGTTACCTGCATGGAAACGACAGCGCCCGCCGTTATACCACTACCGACGCGCAGGGGATGAAAGTAGAGCGTTGGATAGGCAAGGGCAGTTTCCGTTCCGGTTTCGGCGAGGCATCCGTGGGTTTCGAGTGGTTTCCCTTCCCGAGAGCCGGATTTTATATCTACGCCGGGTTGGGGCTGAATGTGAGCGTCATCCACTACGACTTCACCAAGTCGAATCGAGGCGAGGGTGTTCGTGTGGGTCTGCTTCCCATGTTGCCGCTCGAGGTGGGCTATAGTATCGATATGACGCATGGTCTGTTCTTGAGTGCCGTGGTAGCCGTGCATCAGGGTCTTTTGGATGTCCCGTATTGCAATCTTGATGCCTATCCGGTCACCAAGTCCTCCCGTTTCCAGTGGGGCGATGGCTATTTTTCGGTAGGTCTTACGCTCGCCTATCGTTGGAACAAGTGCGAGCCTTGCCGCCTGCTGCGCTACTAACCACACTGCACGCACCGCATAAGCAACCGACTGTAAATCAATTATATTCACAAAAATCCATTTTACGAATTCTACCAAACTGTGGCGAACAAGCATAAGATAATCAACGACCCTGTTTTTGGCTTCCTGCGCATCCCGACCGATTTGCTTTACGAGGTGTTGCAGCACCCTTATATGCAGCGGCTCAGTCGTATCCGCCAGTTAGGCCTTTCCTATTTCGTTTATCCGGGTGCCATGCACAGCCGTTTTCTGCACTCCATAGGTGCCATGCACCTTATGAGTGAGGGCATCGATGCCCTGCGTGGCAAGGGCGTTGCCATCAGCAACGGCGAGGCAACGGGTGCCATGGCGGCTATTCTGCTCCACGACATCGGTCACGGCCCTTTCTCCCATGTGTTGGAGCATACTTTGGTCGATGGCATCACCCACGAAGAAATTTCGCTCCTCATGATGGAGCAGATCAATATCGACCTCAGCCATTCGGGCGAGCAGCAGCTTTGGCAGCAGCGTCCGCTCGATGAGGCCATCGCTATTTTCAAGGACGAGTACCCTCGCCATTTCTTGCACCAGCTCATTTCCAGTCAGTTGGATGTCGACCGTATGGACTATCTCTGCCGCGATTCGTTTTTCACGGGCGTGCAGGAGGGTCGTGTGGCAAGCGAGCGTCTGCTCAAGATGCTTAATGTGGTGGACGACCGCCTCGTGGTCGAAATCAAGGGCATCTATTCCGTCGAGAAGTTCCTCGTGGCGCGTCGTTTGATGTATTGGCAGGTCTATCTGCATAAGACCTCTGTCGCTGCCGAGCAGCACCTTATCAAGATTTTGGCGCGTGCCAAAGAGTTGGCTCTCAGCGGCAAGGAACTTTTCTGTTCTCCTTCGTTGCACTATTTTTTGTACCATCATGTCACCGCCGCCGATTTTGCCATCGGCAGTGAGGCGCTCCGTGAATACGCTTTGTTGGACGATACCGATGTGCTTTCCGCCATCAAAGTGTGGATGTCGTCGGATGATACCGTGCTGCGTGAGTTGAGTATCGCTTTCACCAATCGCAGCCTTTTCCGTGGCACGCTGTTGGAGCAGCCGCTCGACGAGCAGGACCGCAAGGCCCTTTGCCGCCACTATGCGGCCGCTATGGGCGTGAGCGAGCATGATGCGGAATACTTTTTCTCCGAGCATGTTTCCACCAGCAACACCTATTCCGAGAAGGACGATTCCATCGACATTCTCTATGGCGACGGCTCGGTTCGTGACATTGCCTCGGCCAGCGAGATACTCGACCTCGCTTCGCTCACCCGCAAGCCCAAGAAGCTCTACTTGTTCCGTTTCCGCGCTTAATTTTTTCCCGTAAACGCTACACCTGTTTTTCAAACGCTGCGTCTATTTTTCAAACGCAACACCTATTTTTCAAACGCAACACCATTTTTCAAACGCTGCATCTATTTTTCAAAAATAACACCCGCAAAAAACATCATTAAATAAAAAATCATCATTAAAAATCATACAAAATCGGGGTATTTCCCGAACCAACGCCCTACATAGAATATGGAATTCAGTGCAAAACAGATAGCCTTAGTCTTAGGCGGTAAATTATATGGCGATGAAAATCGCATGGTCAGCGATGTGGCACCTATAGAGCAAGCCACCGAGGGCAAGTTGTGTTTCCTGTGCGAAGCCAAGTATTTGCCTTACCTCTCCACTACCAACGCCTCTGTGGTATTGGTCACCGAGAGTCTTCTTGCCGGAGCTAAGCCGGAGAGCCATGCCGCCGTCGTCGCAGTTGAGAATGCGCGTGGTGCGATGGCGCAGCTGCTCAAGCTTGTGTCCGATGCCATGAACCCCAAGCGTCACGGTGTGGAGCAGCCGTCCTTCGTCAGTGAAGGCGTTTCCGTGCCGGACGATGCCTATATTGGTGCCTTTGCGTATATTGGCAAGAATGTACAGCTCGGCCAAGGCGTGCAGATATACCCGCAGGTGTATATTGGCGACAATGTCCGTATCGGCGATAACACCATCCTCTATGCAGGCGTCAAGGTCTATCACAACTGTGTTATCGGCCGTGACTGTATCTTGCACGCCGGCGTGGTCATCGGTGCCGACGGCTTCGGATTCGAGCCGGACGCCAAGGGTATCAACCAAAAGATTCCGCAGATAGGCAATGTAGTCATCGAGGATGATGTGGAGATAGGCGCAAATACCACTATCGACCGTGCCATGATGGGCAGCACCCGCGTGCATACCAACGCCAAGTTGGACAACCTCGTGCAGGTAGCCCACAATGTGGAGGTAGGTTCTTCCACCTTTATGTGCGCTCAGGTGGGCGTCGCAGGTTCTACCAAGATCGGTGCGCATTGCATCCTCGCCGGCCAGGCGGGCGTAGCAGGCCATATCGAGATAGCCGACGGCTGTGTCTTTGGCGCACAGACCGGCGTGGCAAGCTCGGTGCGCAAGCCGGGCATGTATCAGGGCAGCCCCGCCATCGATGCCATGAATTGGCGCCGCTCTTCGGTGGGTTTCAAGCAGTTGCCGGAGCTTATCAAGAAAGTCAACGAGCTGCAGAAATAAGCAGCCGTACGCACCCGTCGGAATAGCGGGAATTCCCGTAATTTCCTAATTCTGTGTTCATTGCCCCCAAAAAGCAGAATTTTGGTGCGTTTTTTGCATGTCTGTTTTTTCACGCTTGTGGGTCGATATGCGCCGGCTGCCCCATGCTATCGTAGCAAAATGGTCAGTCCGATGCCGAGCCCACAGCGGTAATAAGGTCAAATAAGGTACAATTAGATATGAAACAAACAAAAATCGTTGCCAGCATTAGCGATTTCCGCTGCGATGTCGATTTCATACGCAGTCTGTTCGATGCCGGAATGAATGTCGTGCGTATCAATACCGCCCACGCCAGTGAGGAGGGTATGCGCCGCATCATTGAGAACACCCGCAAGGTGAGCAATCGAATCGCTATTTTGCTCGACACCAAGGGGCCGGAGATTCGCACCACGGCGTGCGCTCAACCCATCGAATATCACACCGGAGATATTGTTAAAATATATGGAAATCCCGAAGCAGAATGCAAGGTAGACGCTATCAATGTCACCTATCGCAACTTTGCGCACGATGTTTCTGTCGGCTCTCACATCTTGTTCGACGATGGTGCTCTCGATATGCTCGTTACGGACATCCATGGCGATGAGCTGGTTGCCGAGGTGCAGAACGATGGCATTCTCGGATCCAAGAAGAGCGTCAATGTACCCTGCGCCCATATCGACCTTCCGGCGCTCACCGAGAAGGACATCCATAACATTGAGTTCGCCGCTTCCATGGATGTAGATTTCATTGCCCATAGCTTTGTGCGTTCCGCAGCCGATGTCCAGGCTGTCCAAGAGGTCATCAACCGCACCGGCAAGGAGATGCTTATCATTTCCAAGATTGAGAACCAGGAGGGCGTAGATAATATCGATGAAATCATTCAGGCGTCCTATGGTGTGATGGTAGCGCGTGGCGACCTCGGCATCGAGGTACCTATCGAGCGCATACCGGGCATCCAGCGTATGATTATCCGTAAGTGCCGTTGCGCTCGTAAGCCCGTCATCGTGGCGACGCAGATGCTGCACACCATGATTCACAATCCCCGCCCCACCCGTGCGGAGGTCACCGACATCGCCAATGCGGTCTTCTCTCGCACCGATGCGCTGATGTTGTCGGGCGAGACGGCTTCGGGTAAGTACCCCGTGGAGGCCGTTCGCACCATGGCGCATATCGCCGAGCAGGCCGAGTCGGAGAAAGACTACACCCGTGATATGGAGTTAGGCAGCGGTGACGACGATCCCGTACGCGAGTTCTTTGCGCAGTCGGCCATCAAGGCAGCCACCGATTTGGGTCTGAAAGGCATCCTTATCGATAGTTTCACGGGTCGTATGGCGCGTAATTTGTCGGCTTTCCGTGGTCCTACGCCTATCATGGCGGTCTGCTACAAGGAGACGCTGCTCCGTTCGCTCAACTTGAGTTACGGCATCTATCCCGCCTATACCCCGGAGCATCTCGACAAGCAGGAGTTGTTCAAACAGACGGCAGCCAAAATGTTAGAGAGCGGTTTTGCCCACGAGAACGACAAGTTGGCTTACCTGACCGGTGTCTATGAGGACTCCAAGAGCTGCAGCACCTTGCTCGAAATCAACACCGTCAAGGAGGAGCTCACACACCAATAAACCATTTATATTTTCAAAAACAGACCGACTAACCCCACCGTTAGCCGGTCTTTTTTTCGTACCGCAGCATCTACATTCCCACTCTACATTTAATTATACACCCCCCCCTTTTTTTGTTCACAAATCCTATACAATTCTAAGCAAAAAGTATCGTTTCTTACGATTACGCCTGCACAAAAAGTTCGGCAATTGCAAAAACCGAATATTTTTTGTACCTTTGCGGCCTATTTTTCGAATTATTCATCCGTAACCATACATATCCAATGCAAGTTGAACTTATTCTTTTGATACTCTCGCTGCTTTTCTTTGCCAGCATTTTCACCGACAAGATTGGTTACAAGTTTGGTGTACCGGCTTTGTTGCTTTTCTTGGCTGTCGGTATGTTGTTCGGTCCCGATGGGGTAGGCAAGTTCTTCAACGAGGACGGCATGGGCTATATGCTGAGTATCGACTCGGCACAAGCCATCGGTACGGTAGCGCTCTGTATCATTCTGTTTTCGGGCGGTATGGACACCAAGCTCTCCGAGATTCGCCCCGTTATGGCGCCGGGTCTTACGCTTGCCACCATCGGTGTGCTGCTGACCGCCGTCATCACGGGCGTCATCATTTACTTCATTTTCGGTTGGCTCAACGCTATCGCCAGCGTCACTATTTGGGTGGCACTCTTGATGGCTTCCACCATGTCCTCCACCGATTCGGCCTCCGTCTTTTCCATTCTCCGCACCTCGGGCATCGGTTTCAAGCACAACCTTCGCCCCTTGTTGGAGTTAGAGAGCGGCGCCAACGACCCTATGGCGTATGTGCTTACCACCACCCTTATTGGTGTCGTGACGGCTACGGCCACCGAGATTTCCGGTCTTGCTATCATCCAAACCATTGTCGTTCAGCTCGTTATGGGTGCCTTCATCGGTTTCTTGTTCGGTAAGGGTATCGTCAATCTCATGCGCAAGGTGCAGCTAAGCAACGAGTCGCTCTATCCTATCATGGTGCTGACGGCTTGTATCTTTATTTTTTCCATCACCTACTACCTGCAGGGCAACACCTATTTGGCGGTCTATATCGGTGGTCTTGTCATCGGCAACAGCAAGTTCACCCGCAAGCGCCAGACCCGCAGTTTCTTCGACGGCCTTACTTGGCTGAGCCAGCTCGTTATGTTCTTGGTGCTCGGTCTGTTGGTTCGCCCGCACGAGTTGCTGCGTATGGAAGTTTGGCTTCCTTGCTTGATTATCAGCGTTGTGATGATTGTCATTTCCCGCCCGATTTCCGTTTTCCTTTGCATGATTCCTTTCCGCCAGTTCTCCACGCAGGACAAGCTCATGCTCAGTTGGGTGGGGCTGAAAGGAGCAGTGCCTATCATTTTTGCTATTCTCTGTCAGGCTTCTCATGTCGAGCATGCCGACCTCATTTTCAATATTGTCTTCCTCTGCACGCTCGTTTCGCTCATCGTGCAAGGCACCTCACTGTCTGCCATGGCACGCAAGTTAGGTCTTGCTTTGCCGATAACCAACCTCAAAAAACTGCAACATTTCGACATCGACTTGCCCGAAGAGATTGAGACTTCCGCCACCGAGATCGAAGTCACTCCGGAGATGTTGCTCATGGGCAACCAGCTCAAATACCTCGATATTCCCGCCAAAACATTGGTCATCATGGTGCGCCGTGGTGAAGATTTCTTTGTGCCTACGGGCAAATCCGAGCTGCAGGCAGGCGACCAGTTGTTGGTCATCACCGACAACGATGCGGCCGTAGCGGAGCAGTACCGTATGGAGGCGGCGGAGGAGGAACAGCAGCATTGGGGCGACCAGCTGATCAACAACACGACGGGCTTTTTCAAAGACCGTTGGCATCGCTTGGTCAACAATATCGGTAAGCACGAGAAAACCAAATAACGAACACAAAAATAAGCAAACTATACTGAACGATTCGAAATGAAAAAAGTAGTATTCCTAACCGGAGCAACCGGTACGATGGGCTATGCAGGTATGCAGGAGATTTTGAAGTATCCCGACCGCTACACCCTGCGTATCATTGCCCGCCCCAGTCAGAAGAACAAGAAACTCCTCGCCCCGCTCCAAGATAAGTTGGACATCGTTTGGGGCGACCTCACTCGATACGAAGACATCCTTCGTGGTGTCACCGGTGCCGATATTGTGCTGCATGTAGGCGGCATGGTTTCGCCTAAGGCCGACTATCGCCCGAACCTAACCCGAAGGACGAATATCGCAGCCGCCACCTATATCCGTGACGCGGTCCTTGCTCAGCCGGAGGAGCACCAGCCCCGCGTGGTCTATATCGGCAGTGTGGCCCAAATGGGTGACCGCCGTGAACCATTGCATTGGGGACGCACCGGCGACCCTATCTGTGTGTCCGCTTACGACCACTATGGCATCACCAAGGCGCGTGCCGAGTATATTCTTACCAATTCCCCTATCAAGAAATGGGTCAGCCTGCGCCAGTCGGGTATTCTCTACCCCGCTATTCTGAACAATTTTGACCCTATCATGTTCCATGTGCCTATCCGTGGCGTGCTTGAGTGGGCAACCGTCGAGGACAGCGGCCGTCTTTTGGAGCGTGTCTGCCGTGATGAGGTACCCGAAGAATTTTGGAATCAGTACTACAACATCGGTTCGGGCAAGGAATACCGTATCAGCAACTACGAATTCGAGCGTTTGCTGCTCGATGCCGTCGGTTGCCCCCGCCCCGAGCAGATTTTCGAGGCGAAATGGTTCACCACGCGCAATTTCCATGGTATGTGGTATGCCGATGGCGACCGCCTCGAGCAGTACCTGCATTTCCGTGCCAACATTCCTGTCAAAGAGTATTTTGCCGAGTTGGCTAAGGCCGATAGCATCCCTGCAGCGGTCAAATTTGCGTCTAAGACCAAGATTGCCAAGCTCTTCCCGCACTGCGTCAAACTCGCCATGTACTGTCTTGCCCATTCCAAGACGCACGGCACGCAGTGGTGGATTCGCCACAATGTAGAGCAGCGTATCCACGCCTACTATGGCTCTTTGGAGGCGTACAAGGCGATTCCGAAGTGGAAAGATATGGATCTCAGCCACAATAGCGAGGAGGTTGTTTTGCTCGACCACGGCTACGATGAGCAGAAGCCCAAGAGCTTGTTTACCCTCGAGGATATGCAGAAGGCAGCGGCTTTCCGTGGCGGCAAATGCGTATCTACCGAGATGGCGCAGGGCGATTGGGACACTCCTTTGGAGTGGGAATGCGCCGAAGGCCATCGTTTCAAGGCTTCCGCCCGTGTCGTTTTGTTGGGCGGCCATTGGTGTCCCGAATGTATGCCTTGGCCGTATCGTGATGAGCCGAATCCCCGCCCATGGCAGTGGGATAAGATTGCCCGCGAGAATCCATTCTTTGCGCAGATTTGGGCACCCTTGCACGAGCCGAACGAGGACAACCAGTACGGCCCCGACATTTTCGATGGTTGGGAAAAATAATCCCTATACGCCCAACATCGTTTCGGCGTAGTCATTTTTCCCCATAATAAACTTTTGGCGTATAGGTAAAACATAGTAACCTATACGCCAAAATCTTTCTCTCCCCCCCACTCCCCAACCTATTCATACTATATACGACAAGGGGTTGCATAAAATAAGCGTACCGGTCATCTCAAAATGACCGGTACGCTTTTCATTAAAGTACAATCGATTTATTCCGTCGGTTCTGCCTCACCACCTTCCGGCAGTGCCTCCGCCTCCGAATCCGCAGCCAACACTTCCGATTTCGCTTTCCGTAGCTTAGCCTTCTTCGTGCTGACAACGCCCAAACTCTTGAGAGCATCCACCCTTCGCAGAAGGTTTCCCGTTCCATCTACCAGCTGTGCACTCAGCTTCTCGTATGTTTTGCTGACCGTCTGCAGTTGTCCACCCATCGACTGACAGGTCTCTGCCACAGTCTGCACCTTGTCATACAGTGCCTCGGCTTGTCGGATGATCTCTTTGCAGTTGTCTTCCTGCCGTGCATTGTGCCAAGTCTGCAGTACAAGATTCAGTGCCAACATCAGGTTGGTCGGGTTCACTATCACGACCCCCTTCTTAAATGCCTCTTGCCCCAAGCTTCGGTCGTGGTTCATCGCCAGCACATAGCTGCCCTCGTTGGGGACGAACATCAGCACATACGAGATCGAGTTCTCCACATACTTCGGGTACTGTTTGTCGGCCAGTTCCTTCACATGGCTCTTCACCGACTCGCAGTTCCGCTTCTCGGCGTCTTCCCGTTCCGCATCGTTTGCCGCCCCCACATAGTCTTGGTAGGCGGTAAGCGACACTTTCGAGTCGATAATAATGCGTGTTCCGTCCGAGCAGTTCACCACCACATCGGGGCGAAGCTCGCAGCCTCGCTTGTCCTTGAAGCTTTTCTGTGGCTCATACTCTATGCCCTCTCTCAGACCGCTGTCCCGCAGAATATCGTTCAGCACCTGCTCGCCCCAGTCGCCATGCACTTTTCCTTTGTTTTTGAGCGCCTCAGCCAGGTTGTCGGCTTTCTGCCCCACCTGCTGCGATTGCTCCATCATGGTCTTGAAGGCGCCCTCCAACGAAGAGGTGTTCTTGTCATACCCCTCTTTGGTTTCTTTGAGCAGGGTAGACATCTGCTCCATGTTCTGCCGGAGCGGCGTCATCAGTTTTTCGACATGGTCGGTATTGGTTTTCTCCAATTCCTCGGCACGCTGTTTCATGATTTGCTCCGTGGTCTGCGAGAGTTGCGTTCGTATCAGATCCAGCTGCTGCCGATTCTGTTCCTCCCTACTCTTCTGCTCCTGCACCTTCTCGGCAGCCGCTCTCGCACGCTCCTCTTCCATTTGTTTCATCTGAAACGAGCAGGCTAATTTGGCTTTTTCCAGCTCTGTGGTTTGGCTCGCCAATTGTTGGGAGAGCGACTCCTTAGCTTGCTCCAACTTTTCCTTTTCTGCCTGCCATTGCGCCTGTTGCGCCTCAGCAGATTGGTGCAGGTGCCACGCCAGCAGCCCCAATCCAAGACCTGCTGCCGCAATGCCGATTACAATACCGATAAATAATTCCATATTTTTCTATTTCACCTTTGTGCCGAGTACATTGTATATATGCCCGTTGTAGAGAATATATACCTGCCCGTTGCGGAGAACCTTGCGAGGCTGAGCCATCGTGCCGTCTTGTACGCTCTCCATGTCCGTCTTTTTTGGGTCTCTTACCAAGCGTACAGAGCATCCCCCGCTTCGGATACTTTCGCCCGAACAATTTACATCCGACTCCGTAAAATGTATGAGGTGTATGCGTTCGGCACTCCCATCCACCGAGATTCCGCAATGGTAACAGCCGATATTCGTCAGGGTTGTACCTATACGATAGCCTCCTACCGGCAAGAACACCGCTCCGTTTGCTTCCATCAGTGCCCAATCGGCTACCGTGAATGTATTTTCGGTGTAGGTGGTTGCAGCGGTGTTGTAGGTAATCGATTCCGGCTTATTCCATGTATCGGGCAGGATAACCACTCCGCTAACGCCCACAACAGTGGCGTGGAAATAGAGTGTTTCCGCATTCTCACGCTTGAAGAACAGGTAGTCCCATTCCGAAAGGGTCGGAGTACGCCATTTGTTCTTGTCCCCGTCTATCTCGTTCGTTCCCCAATCGAGGAAATCGCCCTGATAGTCCTCTTGATTCTTAGAAGTGCTGATACCCCACGGAGCCACTGCATCTTCGCCGCTCCAGCCGAATAGGTCAATCGTATGGTTCAGTATCGTGGTCGTGCCTACCGTTTTCACATTGTCCGAACCGATTATATCGAATTGGTTTTCAGCGAACTTCCATACCGAGTGGTCGGTGCATTGCAAGTTTCCTTGCGAGAAGAACACAGTGCGAGTGCTTGATACTGAGATCGGATACGCATCGTAGCGGCAAGGCAACAAGAATAGTGCCGAGATGGCCACATCGCTGTTTGGCATCACAAATTGATATGCGCCGTCTTCCGTTTGGGTGACAGCCACCTCGCTTGTCGCAGCCCCCGTTCCTTTCGTTACATGAATCGATTTGAGGTAGTAGTTTCCATCCGCCTCAGCCGTTATGGTGATTACCTCTCCCGGCATAGCCGTCGTGGCAGAAGCCGAGAGCGTACCACCCTCCGCGGTGCCGAGCGTAATGGTGTGCGATGCCACATCTTGCACCAAGCGAACAGCCATTCCAATGTAACTATCATCAAAACTTACGCCAATAGTAGATTGAGTGGCAGCAATATAAAAGGATGTTACCCCACCTTTTTTGGCTGTTGATGACCAATAGAATCCACCTATATCCAATATGGTAGATGCGCCTGCTCGAGCGGCGGAGGCAGGAAGGAACACCGCTCCTGCGGCCTCCATCTGCGCCCACTGCGCAAGCGTGTAGGTGTTCACGGTGTAGTCCACCGACACCATCTTGCCTGCTGCGGTAAACGAAATACCCTCCGGCGTGGTCCAATCGTCCGGCAGCAGCACGGCTCCGGTCGTACCATTGACCGTGGCAGGTCCATAGAGATCGGTAGCGTTCTCACGCGTCTTGAGCAGATAGTCCCATTCCAGATAGGCAGGAGTACGCCATGTATTGGCTGCGTCTTTGCCTATCGGATTCGTTCCCCAATCGGTAAATGTGGCATAATCTGTAGTGGTCGTACTTACTTTGGTAGGAGCATTGCCTGTTCCCCACCCAAATAGGTCTATTTTGTCGGCCAATCCCGAACCACTCCCGAAGGTAGACAGGTTTTTCGTGCCTAATGTGTCGTATTGATACGCTGCAAACTCCCACGATTTCGTGCTTTGGGTGTATTGCAAGTTGCCTTGAGCGAATACGATCTGCTTGCCTGCCGCCACGGTAAATGGGTGCATCACATACTGTTGCGGGTAGGCGAACACTGCCGACACCGTCACATTGCCCTGCGGTATGCTGAATCGATAGGTATTCTCATCCACTTGCGTGAAGATCACCTCCTCTGTCCCGCAGAGGATGCTCAATGAGCGGAGCAAGTACCCCTCATCGGGTGTCGCCGTAATAGTAACCACATCCTGATACTGTCCCCTCTGCGTATCAGCTGTAAGCGTACCGTTTTCCGGAGTAGTCACTGTAATGCTGTATAGCGCCACATCCTCCACCAAGCGGACATTCCGAGCCAAGTAAGCCGTCGTACCATTGCGTAACATCAACATTTCATCGGTAAAGGATACGGCTATCGGGGCGGATGCCTCAGCCGTCCAATAGCTTCCGCCCTGTGTCGTTTCCATCGCCGTACCATTGCGCCAGCCGCCCATAGGCAGGAACACCGCGCCTGCGGCTTCCATCTCGTCCCATTGAGCGAGGGTGTAGGTATTATGCGATGAGTTGTCTTTATTCGCATTCTCGGCGATGGTGGCAGATTTCCATGTCAGTCCGTTCTCGCTGCTTGGGTTGAACACAAGCCCCTGCGGCAGTTGCCATTGGTCGGGCAGCAGAATCAGTCCTTTCACTCCATCGACCGTACCGAAACCAAAGAGCTTGTCTGCATTGGAACGGGTACGCACGATATAGGTCCACTCCGCCTGCGTCAGGGTGCGCCAAGTGTCTGCCGCATCCCCGCCTATCTTATTCTTGCCCCAGTCCGCAAAGGTTCCCGAGTAGTCTGCATCGGTCGTCGAGGTACTCACGCCATACTGTGCCGTGGCGGTGCTACCGCTCCAGCCGAACAGGTCTATCTCTTCTGCCAGTTCCAATGTGCCGGCGTACGGGTGCGTCATGATGTTGTTTGCCCCTATCGTGTCGTATTGGTTGTTGGCGAAACTCCATACATTTTTGTATGGTTCATAATGCAGGTTACCTTTGGAGAAGCGCACCGCCTTGTCTGCTGCAACAGAGATGAGTTGCGGCGCATAGTGGCCGTCGCGTACAAATACGGCGGAGATAGTAACTATCGCGTCAGGCATAGTGAACTGATATTGATTGTCCGTGCCTGCCACGGGCGTTACCAATACGCTCGCCTGCACGCCCACTACTCCTTTCTTGACCACAACCGTCTTCAGCGAATAGCCTGCGTCGGCATTGGCGGTAACGACAATCGTTGTCCCCGGCTCTGCGGGTGTGGTATCTGCGCTTATCGTACCGTTCTCGGTCTGTTGAACGGTTACCGTATAGGTCGATACATCTTGTGCCAATCGCACAGGGAGTGCAAAGTATCGATATGTCGAGGTGGTTGTAGAAAGGGTCTTCGTAGATGCTTTCCACCATACCGAATAGACCGAATTATTGCCTGTGACCTCTGTGCTCGTACGATACCATAAGCCTGTCTTGACGGTGCTACCATCCCTCCAGCCTGCAGCAGGGAGGAATACAGCCCCGTTCTTTTCCATATCTGTCCATTGCGCATCGGTATAGACATTGACCGTATAGTCGCCGAGGGTATCCACTAATGTGAGTCCTGCCGGTGCCACCCACTCATCGGGCAGTACCACCAATCCCTTCGTTGTGCCTACCATCGCAAAGCCGCATAGTTTCTTTGCATTAGGACGATTTTTAAGCAAGAATTTCCACTCAGCGGAAGACAGCGTCCGATAGGTGCCGGCCGCATAACTCTCGATAGTATTCTGCCCGTAGTCCAACAACGCAGTCAGGCCATAATCCGATTCCTCCTGCGATAGCGAGACACCGTATGATACCGTCGAGCCCGTTCCGCTCCAGCCGAACAGGTCGATAGCGTTTTGATTGAGAATCTGCGTTCCCGTGGCGTCAGTCGTCACATTTGCTTCCCCGATATAGTCCGTCTGTTTCGATGCAAAATACCACTCGTTGGTACTGATGCTGTGCATCAGGTTTCCTGCCGAGAAAAGCACCTGTTTGCCCGATGTGTTAATGGTTATCGGCTTGGCAACATATTCCCGTGGCATCTCATAGTCTTTCACCAAACGAACCGCATTACCTCGACTCAATGGTGACGCCGTACCATAAGGGTAGCATGTATATTTGTTTATATACACAAACAAATGGTTGGACGTCGTTAGATATTTCGCCCAATAGCCCGCTTTGTCCAAATCGGTAACTGCAGTCCCGGTTCTCCATCCCGTCGTAGGCAAAAATACAGCCCCAGCAGCCTCCATAGTTTGCCACTGCGTTGCGGTATATACATTGTCCGTATAATGGTTCTCCTTGTTCTCATCCTCGTAGCCATATCCCCATGGCGCTCCAAGTGTCGAACTCGGCGTAAAAGCAGCCCCTGCGGGCAGCACCCAGTCGTTAGGCAGGATGATGATTCCTGTGACATCGTTCACGGTGGCAAAAGCGAACAGCGATGCCGCATTGGCTCGTTGCCCCAACAGATATTGCCACTCCGGACAGGTCAGAGAATACCATGTATTGGCTTTGTCCGCACCTATCACATTGTTTCCCCAATCCACAAATACATCATTGTAATCATTCGCATCCGTCGAGGTACTGATACCCCAAGCAGCCGGAGCGTAGGTGCTGTAGCCGAACAGGTCAATTTTGTCGGCAAGCACGGTGTTGCCCGTTGCGTCGGTGGTCACATTTGCCTCGCCGAGCACCTCCCATTGGTTGGCAGCGAACGCCCATGTATAGGTTCCGCTCTGTACGCCGGAGCATTGCAGGTTTCCCGGCGAAAAGACAACTTGCTTAGTGGCAGCCACCGAGAACGGGTGGGGCGAATAAGCAGACGGAGTTTGTGCCGTTGCACTTAGCAGCACGCATAGCATTACCGTAAGTAGAGAAATTAGCTTTTTCATGATAGTATAATTTTTGGATGTATGAATTTACGGACTCTTGGATTCTCGAATTATTAAACAATTGGATTTATGGATTATTATTTGCGACAAAGGTACAACATTTATTTAACATAGCCAACACTTCCATTGTTTTTTTGCCACCACACGCTCGTATTTTCCACTTTCTTCTAATGAACATACACCAAGGCAGCCGGTCACGATTCGACCGGCTGCCTTATTCCAATCCGTTGTTTCGTATGGTATGCCGCCCCCTACATAGCTGCCCGCAGCGTAATACGAATACCGTTGCTTCGCCACCCTTTCAGTCTGTGCGAGTAGCCGTTTATGTCCGTCGCATCCAAGTGCGTGATACGCCGCACATAATCAATTCGTATAATTCGGAGGATGTTCTCCACGCCCACCGTAAATTCCATATACGGCATATAGGCGTGCTTCCCGTCGGAGAAGTCGGTGCGAGTAGGAATCACATCTCCATCTATGGTGAACGAGTTGGGCAGCATATAGAGTCCCTCCGTCTTCTTTGGGTTGTTGCGGTCGCCGAGCCACCCTGCCAGAATGTGGAACGATGCCACTTCCCGCAGTTTGAGTACTTTGAGCCCCGGTATGCGGTTGAATATCAAGCCCTTCATGTAGTAGTTCAGGTGCAAATCCACATAGCGGTCGTACATAAACTCCAGCGGCTGCATCATGTTGAACGATTTCGGGTCGAGCAGAATCGATTGGTTGGTCATCGGAGCAAACAACTTCGTGTAGGGTACCTTGCTGTCTGTTGCAATATAGCCAAAATCCCCGCTCACATCCAAATGCCCAAACGCCGACAGCCAGAACCGTTTCTCGGCGGTGAACTGCATACGGTTGTAGAAATAGTGGTCTTCCAGTATGTAACCCATCTCGTTCGTAAAACGGAACACGGGCGCATCTTTCCACAAGTTGAACGGCGACTCTATTCCCTGTCGGTTGTTGTAGATATAGCCGCCGGGGCAGTAGCGCAACTGCAGCGTCCATTGCGCATCGTGGTAGTAGGGCGTTTCCTTGAAGGTATTGTTCATCACATACCGCAGCCGCAGCGGGTGGTCTTGGTCACGCATGGTGCCGTAGCCGCTCTGCAGCCAAGTCGAGCCGTTGGGTCGGTTGTTCATAAAGTCGAACCAAGTCAGAATAGAGAACTGATTTTCCCACTCTTTCTCGTAGGTCAGCCGCAGTTTCGCCACATATTGCATCGGCTTCGGCTGATAGTTAAACTTGATGGACATAAAAATGTGGTCACGGTCGAGCACCCGATAGGTCTGTCCCAACTCTTCGAGGTCATAACTTGCCATAAAAGCAATGTAGTGCCGCAGCGTCTGATAGGGGTGGTACTGTTTGGCGTTGAACGAGTAGAGAGCCGTCACAGCGCCTTTCACCTGCTTGTCCGCAAAGCCGTATGCAATATATTCGTTTGTAAACCAGTGCTTGTTTTGGTTCGCTGTTGTCATACCGCCCACACGCACACGGCAGCCCTCCTGCTCGTTGTAGCTGAAGGTCGTGAATATCGGGCCAAAGTCCCACTTACTCGAGTCGCGTTTCGAGGAGGTGGGTATAAACATACAGAGTAGGTCTTGCGCCGTATAGACCAACCGCCTGAATTTAGGCACTCGCATCAGTTCCACTTGCAGACTATCTACTACCGTTTCCTTTTTGGTCAGCCCTATCGGACGCAGCGAATCCCAAGTCGCCCGCTTCACCTTATCCGCATCGGGCAGAGTAATTTCCGAGCCGGTCATCACAAACAGGCTGTCGGGAATTGCCGAACCAAGGTCGTACCTACTGAAGTGCCGCGTCTGCCGAGCGTAGATGTTGTGTCTTGATTTCTTGCTTACGGCAAAGCGTATGTGCGTATTCATCTCCTCCGAGGCCCACATACCGTTCTCCAATTGATAGAAGGTCTCCGAGATACTCATGTAGTTCACCCAGTTGAGGTTGATATGCGGCGGAATGTTTATCTTGTATCGTTTGAGCGCATAGGTCGAATCGTTCACGATATAGAGGTGTCCCGTAAATCCGAAGCTCTCGCTGTTGACCGGCACAAACGCCAAGTCGATACACGGCGTGTCCTCTATCAGTACCGTGTCCATGATGTAGTAGTGATAGTAGCTCACCGCGAGCGACGACGACAGCGGGCTAACAAATCGGTTGAGCAGCAGGTTTATATCGTTCGAGAATATGTTCACGGGCTGGAACAGCGCATTCACATTGTTGTAAATACCGCCGTTGTCGAATAGTTTATCTAATCCTTCCCAACGCTTGGCTTTCACCACACGCCGTTCCTTGCGGGGCGAAGCTTGCACATACTCGTCCGCCAGCGTCTCCCGCAGCGATACGGTCAGTATCGAGGTCTGATTGGCTTGCTCCACGGCAGCGTCTTTGGCGAGCACCACACTATCTACCCGCACGAGCGTAGTATCTCTATTGAGAGCCACGCTGTCTATCTGTACCTTTCCGCTGTCTATCACCAGCACGCCGTCTTCTATCAGCATCGTGTCGGTGTAGTTGTATAGAAAGAGAAAGTCCCGCCAGAAAGCGTTCTTGTTCAGGTTGTAGTCAAAAGGTTCTATCGCCATCACTAATTTTTCGTAGGTATCGGCTTTGTACGACACACTCCGCCCCACGCGGTTCTTGTCCTTGTTGGCTATCACATTCTTTATCAGTTCCACGGCGGGGTTGCCCTTGCGGCGATAGTGTTCCCGCTGCCGCTTGGGCTTCACCACCACATCTTGCAGCGCATACACTTCCGGCTCCATGGGCACAAATATCTCAGTCGCCTCGCCGGGCTTCACGGTGATGACCTTTTTCTTATAGCCCACCATCTGAAAGTACAGCGTTATCAGGTCTTTGTCGTTCTCCAGCGCAAAGTTTCCGTCAAGGTCGGAGGTGGTTCCGATAGAGGTACCTGCAAACACGATTTGCACAAAAGGCATGGTCTCGCCGGTGTTCACATCCACCACCGAGCCTGTCACGCGCGTGACAGCCGCCCACGCCGTCGAACCCACGCAAAGCCCGACCAACACACACACCATATAGCGCCACACCTGTTTCATTCTCTTTCCTACTATTTATTTCTCTTCGATTGCTTTTATTCTCTCCTATTATTTCACTCTTTTTCGGATTATTTATTCTCTCCGAGTTGCTTTATTCTCTTTCGGGTGAGGTGGGTATCGTTTTCAGTTTCATATTGGCGTCCAGCCCTACCACTACCGAAGCAATTCGCATTTTCTCGCTGTCAAAGCAGTACGCCGAGTCCAACTCTGCGTATTGTATTCCGCCTAAGTCGAGCAGTGTATGGAATAGATACATGGTGGACATCTTCTTCTCTCGGTTTGCCTCCATCGCAGCCGCCTTTTCGGGGTGCAAGGTCCGATAGGCAGTGGAGGTCCAGACAAACAGAGGCACATGGTATTCGTAGTACGAGCCGGAGAAAGTGCCGTGCATCAGCATATTACGGTCGTCGTCCAGCAGGTTCTCTCCGTGGTCGGACACATAGACCACCACCGCAGGACGCCCCGTCTGCTCCACTTGTTGCAGCACCCCGTCAAGGAAGAAATCCACAAAGCGGATGGAGTTGTCGTACGAGTTGATGAATATCGACTTCAGGTTCCGGTACGCCGTTATGTTCTCCGCCTTCGTGTCCCGCCATACCAATCCGTTCGTTTGGTCATCTATATCCACATTGTCCGACAGCAGTTCGCCGATGTTCATGCCGTTCATATCGGGCGTAAAATACTGAAATCCGTCAGGATAGCGTGACGAGTATTTGAAGTGGCTGCCTTTGGTGTGCATCACTATCATCTGTCGCTCGTTGCCTTGCCGCAGCACCTCGTGTAGCGGTGTCCATAGCATCGTGTCCACATCTTGCCCAGACAGCCCGATGGTTCTGTACTGTTGGTAGTCGCAGGTGGCAGATATGCGTTGCAGAAAGTGGTTGTTAAAACTTTGGTCCGATATCCATGCCGTCTTGTAGCCTGCCTCAGCATAAGCCTCTACCACCGACTTTTCCCGCATATACAGTTCCTTATTTTCCGGTGTGGCACGCGAGAGCATAAACGGCACCGATACGGTCGTCAGGTTGGCTATCGAGTAGCAACTGTCGAACGCCACCACTTCTTCTCCTCTTGCGCACAGCAGCGGCGAGGTCTCTCGAGGATAGCCGTTGCGCTGCCAGTGGTCGTAGCGAGAGGTCTCTCCGATTACCAGCATCACCAGCGTCGAATCATTGCCCTGCACCGAACCAATCCCGAAGCTAAAATCCTCCAGCACCTTATTGTGTTGCCGAATGTCGTATGCCATGTCGCTCAAGTGATAGAGATGCAACACAAAGTTTATCGGGCACACCTTCTCTGCACCTGCCCATGCGGTAGGGCGCGTATCGCGTTGCGTTATTTCAAACTCATTGCGGAATTTGGGCGCCAATCGCAGTGCCACGATGTTCACCTCGAAGAAAAGCAGTATCACCACCAGCGCAATCATGCGTGGCTTGAGCGGTGCGATATATTCTTGGGCTATGTATTTGTGGTTCAGCGTAAAATAAACGCCCCATACCAGCAGAAACACAATCGCCGCAGGCCAATAGGTGGTGCATAGTTCGAAGAACTCCTGCTTGGTTGATTTCAGACAGGTAAATACAAACAGCAGCGAGGTCGTCGCTTGGTACATAACAAGATGCACCACTTCCACCACCGAGAACACGAACGACAGCGCCGCCACATAGAAGAAGGTGCGCCGCTTGAATACACACAGCCCCAACGCATAAAGAAGCACGCTCACCAGCAGATAAATGGCCCGCTGCCCCAAGGTCAGCAGGTCCGTGGCAATGCACACTCCGATAAGGTTGGGCAGTAGCAGAAACACCAGCAGGCAGCCCATCACGATTCGTTCGGACCACTTCATGGAATGTTCGTTTTGGGGCTTTGTCATGCCTCTTTGTTTTCGGTTGTTTTTTTCAGTTCGTTACGACAGAATTCGAGCAGTTTGGTTGCCTCTGCCGCCTGTTCGTTGTATTCCTGCATGCTCAGTCCCTCCGAGTTCTCCAATTGTCGAACGAGGTTTTCGAGCTTTACTATCGCTTCATCATAATTCATAATTCACAATTCGTAATTCTTAATTCTTAATTATACCTTACCTTCCTTTTCCGTCAATAATCACGCGGATGGTATAGAAAAGTATTTTCAGGTCAAGGCGTATAGACATATTCTCCATGTAGGTGATGTCGTAGTTCAGCCGCTCCACCATTTTCTCGATGGTGTCCGTGTAGCCCACCCGTATCGGCCCCCAGCTGGTCAGTCCGGGACGGATTTTGTAGAGCAGACAATAGTACGGCGCTTGTTGTACGATTTGTTCGATAAAATAGGCACGCTCCGGTCGCGGTCCTACGATAGACATATCGCCTCGCAGGATGTTCCACATCTGCGGCAGCTCATCGAGCCGATACTTTCGCAGGAAATGCCCTATCTTCGTGGTGCGAGGGTCGTTGTCTTGGCTCAGTTGCGGCACACCTTGCTCTGCGCCTACCACCATCGTGCGAAATTTGAGTATTTGGAATGGTACACCATGCAGACCGATTCGCTCCTGTCGGTATAGGATCGGTCCTTTCGAGGAGCAGGCCACCGCAATCGCCAGTGCCAGATACACAGGCGAGAACAGTATCATAAAGCACAGCGACGCCACTACATCGGCGGCACGCTTGATACACAGCCCTTGGTCGCTCATCGTGTGTTCGGTGATACGCACCAACGGTTGGTCTTCTATTTCCACGATTCGAGCCGCACCCGTCAGCATATCATATACACGCGGCACCACCGAAATCTCCACATCAAGCGGATAGAGTCGGTTGATTATCGCGTATAGTGTTCGCTCGCTTTGGCTATGGTCACCCTTCAGGTCGATTATCACCTCATCCACCTCGTTGCGCTGTATCTGTTGCGCCTCGGCTAAGCCGTGAATGGTACGCACGCGTCGCTTCTCATGGCGTCGTGATACCAATGTGATAATCACACGCGGCAGCAGACACCATCCGAACTGCAATCCGAATAGCACGAATAGCGACACGATATACCGTGTGTAGTTTTCCACGGGGTCGTCAATCACTATACCAAAGAAAAAGACCAAGGTGATTACCACCGAGCTGAGCAGTGTTTTGGACAACACATCGGTCAGTTTCCCGAAGAAGGGCCGAAGGTAGAAGCCGGAAAGATAGTAGAACACCCCGCACACTATCGGATAAATGATGAGGGGTGGGTAGAATTGGAAGGTAGGAATCAGCACGCTGTCCATATTGAATATATGTCCATCGTACACGAGCCACCTGAACCACAAGAAGCAAAGCCAAACCATCTCCGCTGCGAGTAGGTCTGACACCACATAGAGTATCTGTTTCTGCCTATGCGTCATGCCCTGAGGCTATTTTCGGATAATCTCCACTTCGTTATGAACACCCAACTTTATGATACTGCTCGGCTTCTTCTCCTCCTCATCGTCCCTGCGGAATTGGCACACATAGTCGGCAGCCGACAGCACGGCTTCGCTTATCTGGCGGTAGTTTTTCGCCGTCGGCTCACCGCTGATGTTCGCTGAAGTGGATACAATAGGCTTATGCAGCCGCTCACAGAGTGCTTTCGAGAACGGCTCCTCAGTGATTCGTATCCCGACGCTCCCGTCTTCGGCAATCAGGTTCTTTGCCAAGTTCTTTGCGCCCGGATAGATAATGGTCAGCGGCCGCTGTCCCTCTGCCGTATCGAGCAAGTCCCACGCCACGGAGGGAATCTCCTCCACATACCCTTGCAGTTTGCCCACCGCATCGAGCAGCACCAACATCGACTTGGTGTCCGCTCTATGCTTGAGCGCATACACTTTTGCCACCGCCTCCTCGTTGGTGGCATCGCACCCGATGCCCCACACCGTGTCGGTCGGATACACGATCACGCCGCCTGCCTGCAGCACGCGTACCGCTTCGTCCAAATCCGCTTTGTCGTACCTCACTTGCTAATTAGAAATTAGGAATTAGGAATTAGGAATTAGGAATGATGAATGATTAGCCTTATTGCCTCTAAAGCAATCAGGGTTATCGCTTATACTCCTCCCACTTGGTGTTTCGCATATCGCCGCTCTTGAGGAACTCCTCGTGCATAGCGAGTGCGCAACTCAGCACATGCGGTGTATGCGCCGTCTTTGCCATCGCCAAGTACTCGTTGAGCATCGGACGATACTGCGGGTCTACACAGTGGTCGATTATCGTATGCGCACGCTGTATCGGGCTCTTGCCACGCAAGTCGGCGATGCCGTGTTCCGTGATGATGACCTTCACACTATGCTCGCTGTGGTCGAGGTGGCTCACCATCGGCACAAAGGCCGAGATACACCCACCCTTGGCGGTTGACGGCGTAGTATAGATGCTGATGTAGGCGTTGCGGGTGAAGTCGCCCGAGCCGCCGATACCGTTCATCATCTTCGTGCCACAGACATGCGTTGAGTTGATATTGCCGTAGATGTCGGCCTCCAATGCGGTGTTGATGGTTATCAAGCCCATGCGTCGTGCCACTTCGGGGTTGTTGCTTATCTCCTGCGGACGCAGCACAATCTTATCGCGGAAGAAGTCGATATGGTCGATGATGTCTTGCAACTTGTCTGCCCCTACAGTCAGCGAGCAGCCGCTGGCGAACTTCACACGCCCCTCCTTCATCAAGCCCACCACCGAGTCTTGAATCACCTCGGTGTACATCTCAAATGCGGGAATATGCTTATTCTCGCCCAATGCACCCAATACGGCGTTGGCAATGTTTCCTACGCCCGACTGTATAGGCAAGAACGACTGCGGAATACGCCCCTCGCGCATCTCCGTCTCGAGGAACAACGCCACATTTGCACCAATCCGTGCCGTCGTGTCGTCTAACGGCGAGAACTTACCTACCTCGTTCGGACGATTCGTGCGTACTACCGCCACAATCTTGGCAGGGTCTACCTGGATATGGTCTTTGCCGATACGGTCGGACGGCTTGTAGATAGGTATCTCTCGGCGAGCAGGCGGGTCGAGCGGCTCGTAGAGGTCGTGCAGCCCCCGCATGGTGGCAGGCATCGCCTCGTTGAGTTCAACGATAATTTTCGGTGCCAATTCACAGAAAGTCAGCATATTGCCCACACCGGCAGTCGGCACGATGACACCCTCTTCATCCACATAGCATGCCTCGATAATGGCAAAGTCGGGCTTGCGCAGAAAACCATAGCGCAGGTCTTGTGCCAATTCACTCAAGTGCATATCAAAGTAGTGTGCACCCTGTGCGTTAAGCTCGGCACGCAGGTCTTTGTTGCCTTGGTAGGGCGTACGGAAATCGATGGCATGCGCACGAGCAAGGGCACCGTCGCAACTATCGCCGGTGGAAGCGCCCGTATATACGCCTATTTTGTAGGGTTTGCCTTCAGCGTGCAGAGCCTCCGCACGATGAGCAATCGCTGTCGGTACATCTTTCGGAGCGCCGGCGGGGGTAAAACCGCCCATGCCTACAGCGGCTCCATTGGGTACGAGTAATGCAGCCTCTTCGGCTGTCATAAAAGGAAGTGCCATGATATTATGTGTTTTATATGTTTCTTTCTATATATGTTTCTTTCTATATTACTCGGTCAAAATGCATACATTTTGCCAAAATCATATCGCCTGCAAAGATACGCATTTTTCCGCACACCACCAAATCTATTCACAATGTCGGGAGTGTGACGAGAGAGTGTGGTGCCGAGAGTATGGCGTCGAGAGCGGTGCGATGAGAGTGAGGCGCCGAGTGTATGGCAATGAGAGTACGGCATCGAGAAAAGCAGAGTGCAGCAGAGGGGTGACAGAAGCTACTACAACTTCCTACCCCATCGCTGCACTCCACTCGGAACGGAATAGTACTACAATTTAGCGTACTCCTGCGCAATAACAAAGCCACGAAGCGTCTGGTAACGGGACTGCTTCTTGAACGCTACCTCATACTGCGCACGCTGCGTGGGGTCGGCAAGCGCCGCCACGGATGCTGCCACCGCATTCTTGAATTTGGTCCTTGCCGCCTCTTCGCTCTCCGAACAAGCCGAAGTGCGAGGGTTACATACTTGCGAGGTATAGGCCGTATGGCGTACCTGCTTGAAAATGATTTTGGCGTGCTTGCACACCTTTCCCCGTATAGACAAGAACGGGGCTTCGAGAGTGATCTTACTCATAGTTGTGTTGAATTTTGTTGTGTGTAATTTTATAATGTGTGATTATTACTGTTGCGATAAATCACTGCCGTGTAGTTGTAAATAGTTGATATTTATGTTCTTATAAGTATTCTTTGATTTTTTCGATTTGAAATGAATGCTTTCCTCTATTTTTCGTGAGCATTGCGAGCAGGATGTCTCATATTCCGCAAGCGGCAAGAAAAAGGAATAATTGCCAACAGCGTTCGGAAAAAGACGGTGCAAAGGTAGTGGGTTTGCGCAATACGGTGAGTGGTTTTGACCGGTTCTGAGCGGCTTCGGCATGATTTGAGGGTATTTGACCGATTCTGACACACTTCGAGAAGTTCGGAAGAAGGCGTGAGGAAAAAGGATTACACTTAGAGCATTAAAAGACACAAATTTTCCGGGCGGGATTTGGTGGGTAGGTGACCCGTAGGTGACTCGTAGGTGACTCGTAGGTGACCCGTGTGGGGAACGAGGGGAGAAAAGACTATGTATTTTAGCAATACTCGGTTTTCGTAGGCCATATATGATAAAGTTGGTTAATTGTGGGGGGGGGTATTTATAAATACAAATTTAAGTTGTAACTTTGTAGCGATTAATTTTTTCGCCATAAAAGGTTACTCTTATAGCCATTGAGGACATAAGCTAAAAAAACAGATAAAAACCTATGCGTTGTACAGGATGCGGTTGGGAAAATCCCGACACCAACACCAAATGTGAGAAATGCGGGGCAAGCCTGCAGAGTGAAAACCGGAACTATGCCAATGCCCCTGCGGCAGGCAGTCCGCTAAACAAGACCCGTATCGAGGCGGAAGTATTCCCCGACCTTGCGGCTCCGCAGCCGGTAGCCCCCACTTGCCGTGAGGAAGAGCCTGCCTCTCCCGTTACTCCTACGCCCCACGCCGTGCATCAAGCGGCTCCTGCGGGCGGCTATCAGGGGACAGTCAATCCGTGGATACAGGTTGCGCCCAAGAGCCAATGCACACTGACCCCTATTCAGCAGGACACCGATGAGGCTGCGCCGAAAGCCATTTCCTTCAAGGGCGAGCAGCACATCCTCAATCGTGCCAATTTGGACGAGGAGAACTACACCATTACCTCCAAGGTGCAAGCCGAACTTACTTGCGAGGACGGCGTATGGTATATTCAGGACGGCAGCCAACAGCAAACCACTTTTGTCCATGCGGGCAACAAGACCCCTCTCAAAGACGGCGATGTCGTGCTGATGGGCAACCGCCAATTCTTGTTCCATACCGATAAGTAGTGCCATGATAGCCAATCGATGTGATTATCGTGTAGGCGACAGCATCGGGCATTACCGTGTGCAGAAACAGCTCGGCGAGGGCGCATTCGGCATTGTATATAAGGTGTCGGACCTCTCGTCGGGCAGTCCTCTTGCGCTCAAGTTGCTCAAACTATGGTCTATGGAGCCCGAACTGCGTGACCAACTCTCGCAGCGTTTCGACATGGAGTACGAGACCAGCCGTATCGATAGCCCCTATCTTGTTCATTCGGTGGGCAAAGGCATTACGGAGGGCAACCCCTATATAGTTATGGAGTTCTGCAACGGCGGCGACCTCACTTCCGCTCCCCGCAATACCGATTGGACGCTTGTCGCGCGCCAAGTGCTGTTGGGGCTGCGTGCGCTGCACCGACACGGCAAGGTGCATCGCGATCTCAAGCCGGAGAATGTCCTGCGCCGAGCCGATGGCACCGCCGTCCTGACTGATTTCGGTATCTCGGGCGACCGCAACCGGCGGCAGACCAAGATGGATGTACTCGGACGCCCCATGCAGGGCTTTGGCACCTACGCCTATATGCCGCCCGAGCAACTGCAGCTCAAGCGGGGCGAAGCCACCGTGTTGCCCACGACCGATATTTTCTCGTTCGGCGTCATGATGTACCAACTGCTGACAGGCAAACTGCCCTTCGGGACGCTCGACAGCGAAGCCGATTTAGTTCTCTATATCAAACGGGCAAGCGAAGGCGATTGGAATCGCAGTCTGCTCTCGCTCTCTGCGCAGGGGACGACCTTTCTGCCTATCATTGATGGCTGCCTGCGCCCCGACTACAAGCAACGGTTGCAGTCGGTCGACGAGGTGCTTGCTTTGCTTCCTGCCACAGGCAACCCAATAGCCTCGGATTCCGATGCCGATTTTGGGGCATTTCTCGAAGCATTCCAGAACGAACTCGCTATTTCGGGCTATCGTTTGCGTATCATGCAGGGCGAGGAATACGGCAAAACCTACGATCTCCCCGCTCGGCAATCCTGTACGCTCACGATGGGGCGCAAGAACAGCACCGTGCAGAACACACTCCCTATCGTGGAAGAGCAGAGCACTTACATCTCCCGCCGCCATTGCACGCTCCGCTACGACGCTGCCTCCAACCTTTGGCAGATATACGACGGGCAGCAGGACGCCACCGCCTCCAACGGATGGCGGTATTCGCTCAACGGCACTTTTGTCAATTCCACCGAGGTCGGTCCCTTTGGCTATTGGCTGCGTGTGGGCGATATCATCTCTATCGGCGATACCAAACTCCGTGTTGAGGCGTATTGATGCCCGCAGCACCATAACCTACCCCTGCTAAAAACAACAGAAAAACAATATACAAATTCAATCTCAAAAAACCAACCCAATATGAATGCAATTACAGTCGGGCGCAGCCCCGAAAACACCATTGTTGTCAGTCCAAACTACACCACCGTTAGCGGACGCCATCTGACCATTACACAAGCCAACGGGCAACTCTACTTGCAAGACCACAGCACCAACGGCACCTACATCAATGGGCAATTTGTCCATAACAATCAACAGATTGCCATCACTCCATACGACACCATCACGCTCGGGCGGGAATACCACCTCGATATGTCAGCCGTCGTGCGTGCATTGCAACCCACTGCCGGCGGCGGGCGAGAAACAATGCTTCGTCAGCCCCAAGAACCGAGGTATGTGGATCCTCCATTCACACCGCAGCCCGCAGAAACGCCGCACCGTGCCGAGCCCAAGAACTTGAATTCCTTCAACTGGGGTGCATTTTGGCTCAATTGGCTATGGGCAGTTTGCCACAGTGTATGGTGGGGATTGCTTGGTTTCATCCCAATTGTCGGCATCATTATTCCCTTCGTGTTGGGATTCAAAGGCAACCGTGCTGCTTGGGAAAAGTTCAGTGGCACGGCTGAGGAATTCGAGCGTAAGCAAGCAGCATGGAGTAAATGGGGGTGGATTATATTCGTAGTTTCATTGGTTCTCTATATTATAGTTACTTTGGCAGATATATAAAACCCACCCAACTATGGCACAAACCAACTACAAGCGCACACTGACGGGGTCAGTCGGCGCAGGATTAGGATCTGTATTCTCCGCTAACGGCAAGAGTTACTACATCTTGGAGCATAAGGTGTCCTCCAAGTACCACCACGCAGGCGAGGCACAAGAGATTATCGTCGATGAGGCAGAACTCGGGCGTGACGCCAAATGCCAAGTGCAGTTCGACGAGTCGTTCACTACGGTCAGCCGTCGCCATGCGGCGATTGTGCGTGACGGCGAGAACTGGAAACTCGTGCAATTGAGCCAAACCAACAAGACTTTCCTCAACGGACACCCCGTCACCTCGGAGTGGTACTTGCAGAACGGCGATGAGATACAACTCTCCGTCAATGGTCCCAAACTCGGCTTTATCATTCCACAGGGGGCAAAAGCCAAGACGGGCAGTATTGCGCTCTCTCGCCGCTTGAGCCTATTCCGCCAGCAGGCACTCCGCCCGTACAAGGCCGCCATGACGGCTATGGCGGTCGTCATCGTGCTGCTGATAGGCGGCGGCACGGGTGTCGGTATTTGGCTCGGCAAGGAAAACGCCAAACTCAAAGAGGGTGCGGCGCTTACCCAAACGCAAATCAACGAGGCGCAACTGGCACTCGCCGAGGCACAAGCCAAGCAGGCAGATTTGAGCCGCGAACTGAATAAGACCAAACGCGACCTCACCAAAGCCATACAATCTCTGCCTCAGCAGACCACCGATCCGGAAGCAGTCCCGAAAGTGAATGCTGTTTCCACGACGGGCAACGCCGCTCTCGACGCCGTGCTGCCTTACATCTACTTTGTCTATATCCGTAAAGTGGAACTCTCCTTCGAGGGGCAAACCAAGACGATAGAGGGTTTAGGCTCCGGCACAGGTTTCCTCTTGAGCGACGGCCGCTTTGTTACGGCCCGTCATGTGATAGAGCCGTGGATGTTCCCGTCGGGCGATGACGATACGCAGAACATTGCCATCAACGCCATTGCCCACAGTGGCGGCACGGTTAAGTGCTATATTGATGCCTATTCGCCTACGGGCAAGCAACTGCATTTCGTTTCGACCAATGCCAAGACCGACCGTTCTTCCGATAAACGCTATGCGTTGGACGGTGGGGCGACTATCGCCATTCCGCAGGAACTCTCTGCCGACTGGGCATCGTTCCGTACGAGCGAGCAGGGTGGGTTGGCATTCCACAACGCTTTGAGCCGAGAACTGAAGATGACCACCGAACTGCAAGTCTTGGGCTATCCGTTGGGTCTTGGAGCGAACTCGCCCACCGACATCAGTCCTATCTTTGCGACGGCGCAAGTGGCGAAACAGGGATTGGAGCATGGCATGATTGCCACCACCAATTCGGGCTACGAGCATGGCAACAGCGGTGGACCCGTCTTCGCCACTACCACAGACGGCAAACTATTGGTAGTCGGATTGGTTTCTTCCGG
>CAVKVE010000002.1:0-1599 GCA_963659655.1 Bacteroidaceae bacterium
AAAGACCTGTTTGCCCACCTACAGCAGACAAACGAGGACACTTGTTTCTATTGGGACTATGTGTCTGATTTTCAGACCAACAAGAAAGCCTATTCGTTCATTGAGCAAAATATGGAGCAGTTCCCCAATGCAGCCGCTCCTACGGAATGGACAAAAAAGCAAGTACATATCGTTGCTGCCTCGTCGGCCAACGCACAAGCGCAATATGTCAACCCATGGCTGCGCAAACACTACACCGAAAAGGGACAGCGTACCGCTATCGTGATATGCGATGAGCAGATGTTGGAGCCAGTCATCTATGCGTTGCCGGAGCTGAAAATCGGTAACGATCCCGCTGCCGTGAATATCAACATCACCAAAGGGTTCCCTATCTCCAGCACGCAAATCTACTCCGATGTGATAGCCTACCTGTCGGACTCGAAAAACGACTGCCAAGAGGGCGAGACCTATACCGATGTCGTTCAACGGGTATTGGACAATGTGGTCAATGTTGCCGACCAAAAATATAAGGACTATACATGCGCCAAAGAGATACAGGCAAAAGAGCAAGACACGGAAAACGAAACGGCCGAGTCGTGGCAGACCCTGCTCATCAAGGAGTCGATCTATCAAGTGCAACTCCAACTCAATCAGCTGCATACCCTGCTGAGCAACCCCGCCTATAAGGAATTGGTCAATTCGCTGACGCTCCTGCGCAGCATTGTGCGTCGCACGATGGAGAGCGTGTCGTTGCCTTTCCACGGCGAGCCGATTACCGATATTCAAGTGATGGGTGTGCTCGAAACGCGTGCGCTCGATTTCGACAACCTGCTGCTGCTCAATGTGGAAGAAAGCGTTGTGCCACGCAAGGAAAACGACAGCTCGTTCATTCCCTACTACCTGCGCAAATCGTTCCGTATGCAGACCCGCGAAGAGGCGGCCTCGGTCTATGCCTACAACTTTTTCCGCCTGCTCAGTCGGGCAAAGCATATCACCGCTGTGTTCTCTAACGCTCAGACCCAGCTGGGTGCCAAATCGATGTCCCGATTCCTGATGCAGATAATGACCAACTCGGAATTCGACACCGCGCGTTTTGTCCTGCAAGAGGGAACGACACTTCCCGAACCGACCGAAGTAACCCCGAACAAAAACATGCTTTCTCGGCTGACAAGACACGAGGATGGCTATCTCTACGAGGAGGGTCGTCTAGACAAGAACGGAAAGCCCAAACCATTCTGTCTGTCCCCCAGCGCGCTGAACACCTACATCCGCTGCCCCCGTTGTTTCTATCTCCAATATGTCGAGGGGCTGAAGACGCAAGACCAGCCGCACGCCATATTCGAGCCCAACGAGATGGGTACATTTGTGCATAAGGTTATGGAACTCATCTATAGGAGCGAATTTGGCTGCGAGGGAAAAAACACACAGCCCGTTCCGATTGACGCTGACAAGTTGTCTGCATTGGAGCAAGACGAAGACCGGCTGAACGAGCTGTTGAAAGATGCGTACGATGAGATTAATGAGAAAGCTACTGTTGTCTACCACTACGATGAGCACCCTGCGGAGAACTTGGTCATTCTGAAATTGGTGCATAAGATTTTGAAGCGCGACATCGAAGAC
>CAVKVE010000002.1:1750-3078 GCA_963659655.1 Bacteroidaceae bacterium
TGGATTACAAGACCGGCGGATATAGCAAAGAAAAACTGGAGGTGAAGCTCAACAAAAAAAATGATGGACACCTCGACGGAGAAAATGACGAGAGTCCATTAGTCACCAACCCGGATCAACGCTATGTGCTACAGACGCTTATCTACTCCGAAGCAGTAGCTACGAATACGAATCTCTCCCTTCCCCTGCAGCCCAACCTATTCTTCACGCAGTCGAATTTGAACAATACCGCGCTCACCCTCGGCGGGCAGCCTATTGCGGACTACAATGCGTTGCGTGACGACAGCGAGGCGCAAATTCCTGCTATCATCCGTGGAAAGATTAACTCGGTACTGGCGACTACGGATTTCCCGCAGTGTAAAGAAAACGAATGCAAGTCCTATTGTCCCTTCCTAGACATCTGCTCCCGCGAAGCCGGGTTTACCCAACAACAAAAATAATTGCTATCATAAACTCTAAAAGCAATAGGGTCAACTATTTATAGGAGAAAAATATATGCTTGATCACAAAGACACCAGAGAAATCAATCGTGAGGTAATGACCAACACCATGACAATGTGTAAGTCCCTTCCCGAACTACAAGACGCTATCTGTTACTCAACGCAGAACCAATTTATGGTGCTGCAAGAAGAAATTATCAATGCAAACGACACCCGACAATGCACCACGCAGTACATTGTCTCCGGCAAAAGAAGTTTTGAGGCAGCCAAAGGGTATCCCAATAAGAAAGTAGCCGTGCTCAACTTTGCCAACAATCATAGTGTCGGAGGTGCGCCATACAGTGCGGGCGCACAAGAGGAGTCGCTGTGCCGTTGCTCAACGCTCTATCCGTGTTTGCTTGCTCTACAACACGATTTTTATGATAAACATGCACGGCTATTCGAGGCTCAAAAACTTGACTTCATGGGCAACGATGACCTTATCTATACCCCCAATGTGGTCGTATTCAAGACCGATGAGCGTGCTGAAATTATCCACCCCAAAATGATGTACCAAAAGGATTGGTACAAGGTGGATGTTATCACTTCGGCAGCTCCGCAATTAGATGGCCGCCATCCCGTACCCGCTTACTACGAAGAGCGCATAACCTCTCGTATCCGCAAGATTGTCGGTGTGGCAGCGGGACAAGGAGTTGAGGTTCTGATACTTGGGGCTTGGGGCTGTGGTGCATTCAACAACCCGTCCGATGTAGTTGCCCGAGTATTTCACAACATACTCAAGGATTACCATTTCGAGACTGTTGAGTTCGCTCTCTCGAATAATCCGACCAGCACGGCCTTCGCCCGTGAGTTTTCGGCTCCAAATTTTGCCTCCACTTCTGCCCCAAG
>CAVKVE010000002.1:3719-10367 GCA_963659655.1 Bacteroidaceae bacterium
CCATAGAATAAGATCTTCTGTAAGTGCTTGTTCAATGTCTTTGATAAAGAGGCTGTCTATGGTTATAGACAGCCTCTTTAGTTCATCGATTTCAGGTACAAGAAATGTCTATTAACCCATTAGTCCACAATTCTATTAGCCCGATGCGTTTGGGTAATCTGTGTTTATGGGTTGTTCGGGAGCATTACTCGACGGACCAGATGGTGGAGAGAGGGCGGACAGAGAGGGAAAGAGGGCGGCGAGAACAGGTAATGGTCGTATAGAGAACAGTGGGATAGACCGTGTTTGTTAGGACACAGACACCATCCGAGGCAAATGCTTCCACCGAACTATGGTCGATGATTAGGGTTATCTGCATGGTTTGTTCGGTCTTGTCAGTATGAAGGGGGGCGGAGAGGGTTGGGACGGCAAAATTGGGACTGAAGAGGTACGCACCCGAGGCGGCGGTACGGCGAGCGATGAGGCGGTCGTTGACTACATCTACTACCAAAGTATAATACTCGCCTAACTCGTTGGAAAGGGTTATCTCGGTATTCTCATCCAAGGAGACGGTTAGGTTGGC
Organism: Bacteroidaceae bacterium; assembly: GCA_963659655.1. Taxonomy (GTDB): domain Bacteria; phylum Bacteroidota; class Bacteroidia; order Bacteroidales; family Paludibacteraceae; genus Colicola. The sequence continues at coordinate 4,282 of CAVKVE010000002.1, forward strand.
TTGCCATGCGTCGGGGGCGGATACGGTGGTTTGTATTGTTGATGTGGTTGTCGTAGCACTCGCTGTTTGCGTGGTTTGCGTAGTTAGTGCTGTTTCTTCGGCTATGATGGTTTGCCAGGGGGAGGCGATGGCGTCTAACTCGGGAGATGGGGTTTGGGCAAGGTAATACTCACCGTCACGCTGCACAAGGGACAAATCACGCGGCAATGTATAGGCACTGCGCCAGGTCGTGGGCGGCACGAGGGTCGCATAATCCCAATTGTTCATCCATGCCATAAGGACATGGCGGCCGTTGGGGGCGTGGTCGAACGTGACGCCCGCATAGCAATCCATACCGCCATCAAACCAGAGCGGATAGTCGCGTGAATCGGGGACAAACATGGCATTGGCATCGAATGCACCCACAAAATACATCATCCCCGAATAGTTGTACTGTCCGCCCGGATTGGTGGAAAGCAGCAATACCCATTTGCGCTCGCCGTTGATATCAAACGGGATGAAGTCGCAGCACTCCCACTGCCCCTGATTGCAAGCGGCTTGGTCGGTAGTGAATATGCCCCGGAATGTCCATGCAAGCAAGTTGGCGGATGTCCAAATCTCGATGCCGTGTTGGTAGCCACGGGCAATACCCATGATGTATTGGTGGGATTGGTCGTCGTAGACCACCTTAGGGTCACGGAACTCGGGCAAAGTGCTGCTCACGATAGGGTTGTCGGCATACTTGGTGAAAGTCATGCCGTGATCGGTGCTGACCGCTAAGCAAATCTGCTGTGCTGTACCCGCTGCCGTATAGAACGCAAGGATGGCATCGCTGCCAAAGCCTGCCACATTTGCGGTATCCAAAACGGAACAGCCGGAGAATATGGCCCCCATATCGTCAGGGACAAGCACCGTGGGACGCTCCGTCCAGTGCATAAGGTCGGTGGAAGTAGCATGTCCCCAAGACATTTCCCCGAAATGTACCCCACCCGCTCCGTTATGCGAAGGGGTATACTGGTAGTAGAGATGCCATGTAGTGCCGTCGTAAACCAACCCATTGGGGTCGTTCGACCAACTATGATGCACCGTATAATGCACCTGCGGACGGTACTGCTCGGGGCGAGTGGTCGCCGACTCGGTGTGCGAATCGGGGACAACCGTGCTGTCGGGAGCAGGCGTGGGCGTGGGAGTATCAACCGGCGTAGGGTCGCACGAGGCGAGGACTACGGCAGCAAGAGCAGATACGAAAAGGGCTATACGGGTATTCATAGAGCAAACGAATGGTTTTATAGGAATTTAGTTGAGAGGCTGAAGCATATAGGCGATAGCATTGGAGGCAAGGCGAAGGATGTTGTCCTGGTAGATATTGTTCACAGGATAGGCACTGCGGTCGTCGGTGGTCTCATAGATAGGATTGCCCGATGCGTCCGTACCCGTCTGGCGATAGGATTTCATCGAGAACTCGCAACCGCCGTTGCCGATACAAAGCACACGACCCTGATAGGCGGTCTGCCCACGGCGTGCCTCCCAGATATTCAACTGCGACACCCACGAGGCTTGGCTGTCCCAAGTAGCGAGCGGGTAGATACCATAGTAGTCGGTGAGCAGCGTATAGCATATTTCCTTGCGGGAATCACGCCCCGTCAGTTCGGCGGGATAGTTGAAAAAGACGCAGTTGTGGTCTTCCGTCCAGCCGGGTCCCTTGACGCGAATATAGCGACCTGCCGCATCGGAATAGACGGTCAGCCCACGGAACAGCGGGTGGGTGGAATGGTCCTTATTGACATACTCCAGACTGAGCTGCACGGACATCTGCCAATGGTCGAGATTGAGGCTCCCATTGCCGCAACCTATCGCCGCCGAATGGGACGAGATAGTGCCCTCCGGCAAGCGTCCGAGCGTCTCGACAAACGGCACGGCATGCCCCCACAAAATGAGATTGCCGCCCTGCCGATACCAGTCGGCGATGACAGGTGCAACCTCAGCCACAACAGACGGCATAGTCAGCACATCGGACACATTGTCCGTTTCCACATCTCGCAGCCAAAACAAGACCGCCAGCGTATCGAGCGAACCGGACTGAATATCACCGAAATAGAGGTAATGGCTATCGGGATAGGCAGCATGAAACCACAGCCAAGCACTTGCCTCGTCGTCGTCACCCTCGGCAATGAGTTGCTCCGGTGTGGCGTACTCGGAAAGGAAAGCCACCTGCGTCTCACGCGCCGGCACCAACACCGAATCGGATGAGATAATGGTATCGGCAGGCGTGGGGTCGGGCGAAGGCGGATTGACAGACTCGGTGCAGGAGGACAAGGCGCCGGTAATAATTAACAATGAACAGTTAATTATTAACAGTGCATCGTGCTGAAAACAATATATCTTTTGTAGGAGGGACATGGTATTATTGCAGGCGGTTGCCCAATAGGTTATACAATGTGCCGTCGGGGGACTGGATGTAGAACTGCCCCCCACGGAGAATCTTGCGTGCCTCACCCGCTGATGTAGCCGCCGGCACGACAAGGTCGGTCGTGGCAGGAGAATAGTGCGTAATCTCGCCCAATCCCCATGCCTGCATGGACTCGATGGTGGCCGTACCATTGAGCGCAAAGACCTCGCAGCCGTTCGCCGTATAATCGTACGGGAAGACACGGATAGACGACGCATAGCGGTCGTTGATGAAAATATCGAGAATCGAATGGTCGAAATAGACATGAAGCGTACAGTCGTCGCCATAGTTCAATCCAGACGGAATAGTGGCACGATAGACACCATCGAAGACACCCGTATCGTTAGGCTTACGACCGATAGTGGTCATATCGACTACGAGTTCTTGGGTGCGCGGGTCGAGATAGACCTTCATGGCGCCATAGTTGTTCTTCAAGAGATTGAAACCGACTGCCACCGTATCGACACGGAAAGACAACTGCAACTCCACCGAGCGACCCTCGATAGGCGACAGGCTCTCCGCACCGGAAAGAGCGAAATTGGTACGCTGCACGGTCTCCTCCGTACGGAGCGATTGCAGCCCCTCGTACGGTTTCTGGCAGAGATTGCCGTCGGCATCAAGACTCAACTCACGGGGGAAAGAATAGAGGTGGGCATAGCCGAGCGTATAGTTGAGCATAGAAGACGCACGGTCGGGCACTATACCCAATGCGAGTGTCTTGCCGCCATACTGAAAGATAGAGGGCGAGAGCATACCGTAGCCGTCACGAGCCAAACCGGACAACTCAAGCGTCTGCGGGTCGGACTGCGAGGGTTGGAAATGACCGGCTGCATCGATTGTACCGACCCAATAGAGCGTACGCACACCATAGGATGTAGAGAGCGGCGTGACCGTGAATAGCCAGCGACCATCGCTCATTGGCGTAACGGTAGGCATCTCCCAGAAATTGCCTGCATCGGCTAAACCACTCGGAGCGAAGAAGGTATCGCCATCGCTTGTCCATTGACCGTTCTCGTAACGATGCAGGGTAGCGACGCCCAAGCCATTGGCAGCACAGCCCACAATGAAATAGGGCTTGCCGTTGGCACGGAAATAGTACGGGTCACGGAAATCGTCGGGGAAAGGACTGCGGATGGCAGGCGTGCCGAGTTTCTCCCACGAGCGCAAGTCGGCATCCAAGGGACGGGCAAGCATCAGCTCGCAATGAGAATCATTAACCGCAGAATAGAGGATATAAGGCTCGTTGTTGGTGATGTCGGGGTCGGAGAATACGCAACCCGACCAGCAGCCCTTGAGGTCATACGACTCGGAGGGAGCAAGCGCCACCGGCTCTTCCGTCCAGTGGCAAAGGTCGGGCGAGGAGATATGCCCCCAGTGGAGGCGGGCCATATAAGGACCATTGCCGTTCTTCTGAAAGAAAATATGCCAGCGATTGTTGGCGAAATAAAGGCCGTGCGGCTCGTTCGTCCAGCCCTGCGAAGGCATACCATGGTAGCGAGGGCGCATCAAATCATGGGAGTACGCCGAGATAGGTACGGACAACTGAACGGCATTGGCGGGAGTTGGTTCGGGAGTGGTTCGGGGATCGTCCTTGATACCCGCATCAATTCGCACCTCATCGATGAGGCCATTGAAATAGTTGAGCGGGAAAATACCATCGAGAATATCGGAGCGGGATTTGCCCAACAAGAGCGGCTCGGCGCCCAGCGTGGTCTCCAATCCGCAACGGCGCTCGGCAAGCAGCGTACCATTATCGTAGAGGCGCACTTTCTCCTCGTAGCAATCAATAATTGCCACCAAATGGTGCCATGTATTGCGGGCAAGCGTTTGGTCGGCTGCGCAGGTGATTTGCCAGCCCGCCGTATAGCAACGGAAACGCAGCCGCCCCGTATCGCTCAACTCGAAAGCAAAACCTGTATGGAGCGAATCGTTGATATTGCCTAAAATACTCGTATAGAGCGGATTCGCATAGTCGAGCGTGGCGGTGGACATCATGGGATAGGTCTCGATAGCGCACCAGAAAGACACCGTCATCTGCAACAGCGCCGAATCGCGCATATTCGTACTCATGCCATTGGGGCGAATGCCCGTAATAGGCACCTCGATGTACGAAGAATAGCCGTCCGTACGCCAACCCTCCCCCACAGCAGCGGGGACGCTCACCGCATCCCGCTCGCCATGGACGGCAAAGGATTGCCCACTGCTCAACTCCTGCACCCGACCATCACGCACCTCCAACGGGAGATGGAACTGCGCCGAGGCAGAAAGAACGCCAAGCAGCAGAGGAACCAAAAACACAATCTTTTTCACAACTACTAAACTATTATGAAAATTATTTTTTAGGGACTTCTATAGGTTCCCTTTTAGTACAAAACTTTTTTCCCATCCACGATGTAGAGCGAACCGTGCTGCATGGCAGCAGGGGCGATACGCTCACCCGTGAGGGTATAGACGCCCGAACGAAGCGACTCGGCAGAGGTCGTCGTAAGCGAAGTAGCCGGCGAGGCAGGCGTGAGGTAGGTCAGGATGTTGGTGGTCAGCAGCTGCACATTGTTGATATAGGTATTGGTGGTGCTGAACTGATAGGCTGCCAAGCCCATGGCAACGATATGACCTTGCCAAGTGGTATCGGTGTGGAAATCGACCAAACCGGCACCAAAATAGTCGCCAATCTGCCCCCACGTACCGAGAGCCTCGCAATTCCAATCGTTCTGGAAATCGTAGAGGCGCTGCACATCGCGGTTATCGTAATGGGTGTCGCCCTTACTCTCATCCCGCAGGAGGTCTTGCCAGAAGCAGTTGTTGTCGGAACGGACATTACCCGACATCAGGGCGTAGGTCTTCCAGGTGAAACGAACCATATCGGCAGGCAGACCCGCAAAAACAGCGTGGCTGCTATGATCCACCTTGGTAAGGTCGCCATCGATACCATGCACCGGATTGAGCGTCCAATAGTCGGCTGCATCGGTGCAATTGGTGTAAGCATTGGCCTGATAGGAAGGCGCATAGCCGATACGCCCGATGTTATAAACCAACATAGTGGCTTGCTTGGAGAAATAGATATTCAGACCTGCCTTGGCATAGTCGCGAATCTTGATAATCGTGGCATTGTCGAAACCGAGCGCACCCAAATCGGCACCGACACGGTCGATATGAATCCAAAGCACCCGGATGGATGCATCTAAACCATTACGGAGCTGCTCCATAGTAACGAAAACGCCCTTATTCTGCGCCACATAGTTCTGTTGGAACCATGTAGCGGCATTGAACTCCGCATTGGGCTGATAGGTGACGCCATCGAAATCGACAGACTCGGTGGGAATATCGGTATAGACGGAGATGTTACCCGGAAGGAGATAGGCAACCTGTGCGCTAAGCCCCATAGAGAGAAGGGCCGCAGCAAAAAACGAAAGTAGTTTTTTCATGGTATTAATTCATAACTCGTAATTCTTAATTAGTCCCGGAGGTAGTCCAAGATGTTGGCAGTCAGCTTCTCAATCTGCGACTGGTACTGATTGCCCTCCTGATTCCATTCGTAGCAACCCAAGCCCATAGCGACTATCTCACCATGGAAAGTGTCCTGCGCACTGAACAACGCAAAGCCCGGATAGGAGAACTCGGTATTCTGCCCCCATGTACCCAAAACGGTGCAGTTGGT
>CAVKVE010000002.1:10635-19157 GCA_963659655.1 Bacteroidaceae bacterium
GCGATACGACCGATACCCGCCAACAACTGCGTGGCGTGGCAAGAGAGGAACAGACGCCCACCCTCCTCGACATAGGTGCGAAGCGACTGGCGGAAAGCATCCTCGTTGAGCCCACCCGTCAGGTTTTGCCAACCACGACTGAGCCCGACACGGTCGATATGAATCCACAGCGCAGACATCTTATCCAAATCGAGCGCATCACCGATATGCACAAACATACCCTTGCCCTGCGCTACATATTGCGTATCGAACCAACGGGCTGCGGCGATCTCATCATCATCGGGAAGCTCGTCAATCGTATTAGCGGTCAGCAAGTAGCCCACATAGATAGGTTGGTCGTAGGTGATATAGATATGCACGCTCTCGCCATTAGACACGAGGCCGTTGCGGAACAAGACCTTGACGGTATAGAGAATGTCCTTGTTGGGTGTGCAATGGCGCACCATGTAGGAAGTGGCTGCACCGGCAATCTCGGTGGTCTCGGAGCCGTTCTTGATGACCTGCACGCCGCTCACATCGGTGGTGTCAGACAGATTCCATGTGAGCGTAACCGTACGCCCATCTGCCGTATAGCGGAGATTGGTAGCCTTCGGCAGATTGGCATTCGCCGCCTCCTGCAACTCAACACCCCGGCAGGCTGAGAAAAGCATCGACAAGCCAAGCAAGGCTGAGAAAAGTATGGTAGTGTGTTTCATATTCGGAATGATTAGATATGTTTAGGATTGCGTAGGCAGATTATTCATACAAGCCATCGGCGGTGCGTACCTCGTCGATAGGCGTGGGGAAATAGACCTCATCGTCGGTCAAGCTGGCACCCTTGTAATAGGAACGGAGCGAAGACTCGGTGTCGTAGTAATGATTCATTACCTCCACCACATTGCCCCAACGACAGAGATCGAACCAGCGTTGTCCCTCCATCGCCAACTCCAGACGGCGCTCCATACGGACAGCCTTGCGGGCATAGTCTTGTGTCCAACCACCCGACGGATACTCGCCTACCTTGTAAGACGACACCATCGGATCGACATCCACAGGCGTATAGTAGGCGTCCACCGAATTGGCGGCACGGGTACGGATCTCGTTGATAATGAGGCGCGCACCATTAAGGTCAGCACCCGTTTCGATGAGCGCCTCGGCTTTCAGGAGCAGAATGTCGGCATAGCGCAGGAAAATGAAGTTGAGCGCACTGGCACCCCACGGGAAACCCTGCACCATATCACTCGACGAGGGGTCGATAAGCCACTTCTTGCCGGAGTACTCGCCGTAGGTGTCGTAGGCACGGCACCACTTGCGGGTGTAGGTATGACCACGGAAAGGAAGGCCGATACGCCCCATCGTGAAGTCGATACGAGGGTCGATGTTGCCCTTATAGCTGCCACTCATGTTCTCGGAGGGGGCGACACTCTCGTCTAGGTAAGGGAGTCCTTCGGCATCGGTACGGAAACAGTTCGCCAAATTCTGCGACGCCAAGAAGAAATCATCGCCCGTGCCGAAAAGATTGCCGTCGGAATAGGTGGTGTTGAGCAGGTTCGACCAATTGATTTGCCCGTAGCCGCTCGTGACCGCACACTGCATGGCGATAATCGACTCGTGGGTGTTGTTGAACGCCACCTTGGACATATCGAGGTAGTTGTCGTAGAGCGAATACTTGCCCGAGGCGATAACAATATTGGCATATTGGATAACACGCTGCCAATCACTGAGTTGCGCACTGATCTTGACCAACAGAGCAGCGGCCGTATAGCGCGAGAAGCGTGCCGGCGTGGGAGCATCCTCGTTCATCATGCCATAAGCTTCCTCCAAATCGAGCTGCAACATACGCAGAATGCTGTCCTGCGAATAGATCATATTGCTGACATGGCTCGGATCGTCGTTCATCGTGAAATACGGCACATGCTTGAAGATGCGAGCCATATCGAAATAGTACCACGCACGGAGAATCTTCAGCTCGCCCATCATTTGGTCCTTGTTGGTCACATTCTCGGCATCCTGCAGTGCTTTCATTGCCTTGTGCGCACGCGTAATACCATAGAAATTGTTCTGCCACTTGTTCTCGAGGCTGATGTTGTCGCTATTGATATTGGCTACCTCCAACTGGTGGATGTTGGACTCCATGGTGACAGCACCACCACCCTTGTAGGCATCATCGGAACGGACATCGAATATCCAATTGGTGCTGGGGCCGGCAAAGGCTTCGTTGTTGCCGAAATAGTGGGCATACAGGCCGGCATAGGCGGACACCAAAAGACCATCAACGGTTTCGTCGGTCAACTGGTCGGCCGTGAACTGTCCATACGGACGGCGGTCGAGGAAATCCTCGCAGGAGGACATGCCCAAGACAAGCACGAGAAGGATTGCAATATAGGAATTGTTTTTCATATTAGCGGTCGGATTATACAAGTTTTATTAAGTTGGTTCGGGAGTGGTTCGGGAATGCATTGGAAAAGCATTAGAAAAGCATTGAGAAATACTATTGAGAAATACTATTGAGAAATACTATTGAAAATGCATTGAGGAATCAACCGAAAGACAAAAGACATCAAGGTTAGAAGGACATGCTCAGACCCATCGTGAAGTTGCGAGAACGGGGGTATGGGGCATTATCCACACGCGAGCCGTAGGTGCTGAGCGGAAGCTCCGGGTCGAGCCCCGTGTAGCGAGTCAGGGTAAAAATGTTCTCCACCTGGAAATAGAGGTTCAGACCCGTGGCATGGATGGGCTTGCAGACCTTCTCCGGGAAATCGTAGCCCAACTTGATGTACTTCATTTTGAGATAGGAGCCGTCCTCGACATAGAATGTGGAGAAGCGGGTCTCGTTGTTGTCGTCCGTCACGCTGACGGCCGGAATGGTGGTGTTGGTATTTTCCGGCGTCCATGCATTGAGAATATCACGCCCACGGTTGGTACTGCTGCCACCGTAACTCATAAAGAGCAACTGCGACTTGGTGCGGTTGATAATATCGAAGCCCAACTCGGAGGTAAAGAACATACTCAGGCTGAAGCCCTTGTAGGCGAAATCGAGATTCAGACCCAAGCTCAAATCAGGATTCGGGTCGCCGATGATGCACTGATCCGCCTCGGTAATGACCCCATCGCCATTGATATCCCGATAGCGGATACGCCCTAACCCTTTGCCCTGCTGCACAGCGTGGTTGGCGACCTCCTCTTCGGTATTGAACAGACCGTCAGCCACATAGCCATAATAGACACCCATCGGCTGCCCCACCATAAGACGGACATCGCCGCCTATCGTATTCTGGAAATCATTGAGCTTGATGACCTCGTTCTTGTAGTGGCTCAGGTTGAAACTGCCGCCCCACGAGAAGCCGTTGTAGTCGGGGCTGTGGTAGTCGAGATTGAATTCCACACCCATATTGCGCATATCACCCGTGTTGGCATAGTAGCTGGCACCCTCGCCTGCCGTGGAAAGCACGGGCGGCACGGTAATCATGTCCTTGGTGGTCTTGAGATACCAATCGAGGTTCATGGTAAGCGAATTGTTGAAGAAGCCCAAATCGAGTCCGACATTGGTCTGCGTAGTGGTTTCCCACTTCAAATCCTTATTGCCCGTCGAGGCGAGAACGATACCTGCCACGGCAGTGGTGTCGGTGGCGTTGATGTCGTAGTAGGCATTGTCGGCGTAGGCGTAGGTACTGTACGATGCATAGTTGTTGCCAATGGCGGCGTTACCGTTCTGTCCCCAACTGACACGAATCTTACCATCGGTGAAATAGTTGTTCTCGGGGAAGAAACTCTCTGCCGTGAAACGCCATGCAGCGGAAAAAGCAGGGAACCAACCCGAATTATGCCCGCGAGCAAGGCGGCTGGTGGCATCACGACGCACCGTAGCGCTGAGCAAATAGCGGTCGTGGTAGTTGTAATCGACCTTGGCAAAGACGGAGAACAACGCCCAAGTCTGGATGTCGCCGCCATTGGTAGCCGTTGTCTTGTCGCCCGAACCGATCGTCATGAAATGGGTGTCCTCGAACGCATAGTTCTGGCGGGAAGCACTCAGCGAATTGTACTTATAGCTGATGGCCTCCGTACCAAGCAGAGCATCGAAATGGTGGTCGCCCCATACATTATGATAGGTGGCGGTGTTGGTCCATGTCCAAGTGTCGCCCTCGCCGTAGTTCTTGCTGACACTGTTCATATCGGTGGAGTTGGTTCGGCGCCCCAAGGACTGGTTGTTGTACTGCACATGCTCGATACCGATATTGCTCTTCAGGTTCAACCCCTTGACCCACGGATTGATTTCGAGGTAGGCATTGCCGAAGATACGCCAACTATTGTTGGTGTTGTCCTTGCCGTTGTAAATTTGCTGTACGGGATTGGCAATATCGGATTTGGCAAGCGCAAGCGGGCTGGTGAAATTGCCGTCTGCGTCATAGACCGGAATGGCCGGATGCTGGCGCATCGCCATAAAAGGAATACCATTGTCGGAGCCTGTGCTGTAGCCGTTGTCGCCCCACTTGGCAATCATCAGGTTCTCGCCCACCTTGACCCATTTGCCGATATTGAAATTGGAATTGACACGCACCGAATACCGCTCGAAATAGCTCTCGCGTATCAAACCGTCCTGATTCATGTAGTTGCCGGAGAAATAGACATTGCCTTTCTCGGAGCTATACGCCACGCTGGCGTTCACATTGTGCGTCCAAGCCGTATGATAGACAGCGTCCTGCCAATCGGTGCCGTCGGAAGAATGGACTTTGCCCTCCTCATCGAGATACTCGCGCACGACAGGCTGCCCGTTGACCTCGGTATAAAGCGGATGGGTGGGTGTGATGCCGGCATTTTGGTTTGCCAACCAATACATCTGCCCCCACTCCTCAGTATTGAGCATACTATAGGTGTTCGCCACGGTCTGTGCCGTCGCCGAATAGCCGAGATTGACCGAAAGGCGGTCCTTCTTGGCAGATTTGGTAGTAATGATAATCACACCGTTGGCGGCACGAGAACCGTAGATACTCGCCGAAGCCGCATCCTTAAGCACCTGCATCGAAGCAATATCCGACGGGTTGAGCGAGTTCATGTTCTCCGTAGTCGGCACACCATCAATAATATAGAGCGGCTCGCACGAGTTCATCGTACCCATACCACGAATACGAATGCTGCTTCCGCCCGAACCCGGAGCGGCGTCCGTCGTAATCTGCACACCCGGCAAACGACCCTGAATGCTGCTGACCATATTGGCATTGCTCTCGGACATGGTTTTATTCATATCCAACACGGACACCGCACCCGTAAGGTCGGCTTTGCGCTGCGAGGTATAGCCGGTAACGACCAACTCCTCGAGCTGCTCCGTTTCCTCAGCGAGAAGAATATGCATCGTAGGTTGCGCCTTGACCGTCTGCTCGGCATATCCTATATAGGAAATCTGAAGCAGAGCACCCTCGGCAACGGTCAGCGAGAAATTGCCGTCAAAATCGGTAATCGTACCGTTTTGCGTACTTTTCTCCAAAATAGATACACCTATCAGCGGCTCAGCGGTTGTCTTATCGACCACCGTACCACTCACAGCCACCTGGGCAGAGGCAGCCTTAGCGAAAAGCAAAAGACTGCATACAGAGAACACAATACGCGGAAAGAAATGTTTCATTGGTATTCAGATTAAAAGTCGGCGCAAAAGTACAATTTTATAATAGAGCGCAATATAATATATGTTGCAAGCGATAACACATTTGTTGCAACCAACAAATTGTGCTATCTTTTCTGTCAATTTTTATTCCGAAAGAAAATACAGCAGACTGAAACAGCGAAAACGCCCGGCGCATTCTACTGTTTATCAGCCACTAAGGGGCGTTGTTCATCGGCAGGAATGCGCCCAAACAGCTCCTTGTAACACTTGGTGAAATAGGAAGGAGATGTGAAGCCGACCGAGTAGGCAATTTGTTGAATTGTCATATCGGTATTACGCAACATTTGTTGCCCACGACGCAAACGAATATGGCGTATCAGCTCCACCGGTGACAGCCCCATCAACTGCTTGGTGCGACGGAACAACTGGGTGCGACTCATGCCCAAGGCATCGGACAACATCTCGACCGAGAAATCGGTATCGGCTATATGCTTTTCTATCTCGGTCTGCAGACGCTGAATAAACTGCTCGTCAAGCGATTGCGTTTGTTTGGTGCGCTCCAACTCGGCCGTGATGGACTCCAACTGCTCCTTCTGGCGCGCCACAATACGGGCATGCTCCTCACGCTCGACTCGCACACGCTGTCGATAACCATAGACATTATATAATACAATACTGAGAATAACCGCCAAAAGCAAGAATGCCATCAAGCAGGCAATAGCCACCTGCTGGGAACGGGACATATCCCATAGCTGATTGAGGCGCTGCTCTAACACATCAATAAGATAGACTTGGTGGTCGATTTCTTCGGCCACCTGCTGAATAGGTTCGGCAGCGGTTCGGTCAATGAGGATGGTTTGCAGCACCACATCACGCGGATACGCCTCGCCATGCAGAATTTTGGCAGCCGTCTGAATGACAAGATCGCCCTTGCTCGGATAGGTGGCCGTGACATCAATTTTTCCGTCCAACAGTGCCTCTACGCCCCCACCCTTGCCTACGATGCCGTCCGCACCCATAATCAACGGGCGGTTGTCACCAAAGCGCTTGTGGCACGCCTCGTAAGCACCTATCGCCATTTGGTCGTTTTGCGCCAAAATGACATCTATATCGGGGCAACAATCGAGCAGCGAATCGGTCACAAGGCGAGCATTACGCTGAAACCATTCGCCGCAGCCGGAGCCCACAATCCGGACAGTACGATTGCTCCGGATGCCATCCGTCAACCCCTTATGCCGCCAACGCATCGGCGTAGAGCCGGGCAAACCCGTAATCTCCAACACACGCAGCGGACAGCTCGCCGTAGCATGTTTCAGCTCCGCTTGCCGGCACACATACTCCGCCATCAGCTTGCCCACCGCATAGTTGTCGCCTCCGATAAAGGCGGTATATTTCTCGCCCGTCACCTGTCGGTCTGCCACAATAACCGGAATGCCCGCATCGTAAGCGCGGCTGACAGCAGGCTTCACTTCCTCCGCCTCATTGGGGCTAACAATCAGTAGATCAACCTGTTCGGCGATAAAAGAATCAATTTGCGCACACTGCAGCTCGCTATTGTCTTGAGCCTGCCGAATACGCAGCGTCATATCCGAATGGAAAATCAATTCCCGATTCATTTCCTCGTTCATCTTCGTACGCCACGCATCGTCTGAGCATTGACTTACTCCAATGATATACTTAGCGTTAGGCGTATGGCTACAGGCAGCGAACACCATAGCCAACACGCAGAAAACGGTTATCGAGAATGTATTTTTCATATTCGCTTACGATTATTCCGTAACTATACCGGCCGATTGCCAACTGCGCAGAACAGCAGAGGCATCGGCATGAGCCTGCTGCACGCCCACTTCGTATTCTTCCTGCAGCCACAGCGCCAACAAATCGGCATTGATGGTCGGTGCCTGCTCTGCCCGTTGCCAAAGATACGCCGCCGACTCATTGAGGGTAACCATCTTGTTGAAATCGACCACATCGGCTCCCTCGCCAACCAAAATATACTCGTTGCCCAATTGCCGCAACGAAAAACCATGTTTTGTTTTCATAGTATTGTATGTTTAATGATTTGATTTACAACGAAAAACGAATCGGTACAACTTCAGCAGGTAGGGGCGAACGGGCAACAGCCAACGCCAAACACGGCCTCGTGTCAAGGGCTTTTTCTTTCCCGATGACGACAAAATCTGCGTCACTTGCCCCACGATATCCGCCCGACTACAAAATTCCTGTTGGCTCAAATTGCCATCGCCCATCAACACATAAGGTCTTTCTGCCAGGGCAACTATACGATACACACGATGCAAAATATAGTCATCCCCCCAATGCGCCAACACAATATCGCCCTGTCGTATAGGCCCGTCGATGGGCGCCACCTCCACACTATCCTGCCCGCCCTCAATAAACGGCCGCATACTCGTGCCACGCGGCGTAAAACGCACCGTTTTTCCATCACGAAGCAACGCCTCCAACGCCGGAAAAAGAATATCATTAGCAACGGTCAACGGCATACGATACGATAGGAATTCGTTGCAAAGGTAAAAGAAAAAAACGATATGAGCAAACAACTCGTATCGTTTTCTTCTCTTGCAATGCCAATTTATCACAAATTGGTAGCACACATTGCAAAAACAAAACTAAATTATGTACATTATGCTATTTTCTGACTGAGCGAGCGGTAGTAGGCAATCACGCGAGCAGCGATCAGATCGTGCCCCGCCTGACTCGGATGAATGCCATCGGCGCATATATACTGCGTATAGTCCTGATTATCAAGGAACGGCGTTGTAATATCTATAATGGGAACATTCTTCTCGGCTGCAATGCGGAACAGCTCTAAGTTATACATATCGTGATAGTTACGGATTCGATCGAGCTGCCCACCCAACCAGTCATGAATATTATTCCGCTCCACCGCCGACATATTGCGAGTTGTAAAATCGAAAAA
>CAVKVE010000002.1:19451-22208 GCA_963659655.1 Bacteroidaceae bacterium
AGTGGCAGCACATTGATCCACAAACCCATCATTCAAGATTGCGTAACGCTCATCCTTCAGCACGATGCCACGCGATATCGAATCGCCCAAAACAACTACAGATTTCATATTCATTTCCTTTCTTTTTGTACCTATTCAACATATAATTATTTCCGAAAACGACGCAACTCCGATTCTAAGCTCAAGGGTGTTTTTCGTTTTCGACCGCAAAATTACTGCTTACCGTATTCCTTGGCAAACAAAGGTGACAAAAAGGCACGATTTTTGATAAAAGATGCCATATAGATGACTAAATAGCAAATAGTGTGACTAAATTCGGCGACTACAAATTTCGTCACACCATAAAATGTGACTAAAAATACAGGCATTTTCATCCCTACAGAGTTATAGGAAGTAGGGTAATGAATAAATAAACAAGAGCATCGTATTTTTAGGAACAACCAACAAAAAAACTACCAAAATGAACCGAATTCCCTCTTCTACGCTCAATCTGACCGCACTGCTGTTGCATATTTTGGCTATTCCCGCTTTCTTTCTCTGCTTCGTTTTGATTTATCAATCGGAATGGATGACTGATTTTCTGGGGATGGGCAGGGGTATGACCGCATTCAACACCGTTATCATTATGTGTATTATGATTGGGGTGCTGTGCGGGTCGCGTATTCCCATGACGGCATGCCGAAAACATCTGCTGATGCCGTGGATTTACTATGTATTATGGAGTTTGGCGGAGATAGTGGTAACCGCCCTATTTGCTGCGCTCTATATGACGCTGATGTATCACGGTGCGTATCACTACTTTCCTGTGGCGGGGCGTTGTCTGTTGCTGCTGCTTGCCACCACCGCTTATCCCTACCTGATTATCAATCTGTTGATGTATGCCACACGCCCTGCACCAACAGTTGCCACCGAGGACAACATGGTGCGGTTCTACGACAATACGCAACGGCTCAAGTTGGTCATTGCGGCAGATGCCATCCTGTACATTCAGGCGGACGAGAACTACATCAACATACATTATTTGGAGGGGGAACGGCTCAAGAGCTATGCGCTGCGGCAATCGATGCGAGCCGTCGAGGAGCTGCTGCAGCAGAATGGCATCATCCGTTGCCAACGCTCGTATTACATCAATCCCAAGCATATCAAGGTGTTACGCCGTGATAAAGAGGGCGTCATCGTAGCGGAGATGGATATTGCAGACATCAAGCCTGTTCCGGTATCGCAGAAGTACTACTCGCTGCTTACCCCACACCTATAACCTGCACTGCATTTGAGCGTAGGGTCGATAGTCGGTGTATCGACGGGCTTTGTTACGATTCGGCTTTCAAGCCTATCAAAATGGGATAAGCAAAGCCGCTACGGCTTCGGTTGTATCTGCGTGAGCAGTTGGTCCACCAGAGTCGGTATCGAGGAAATTCCGTCATTATTGAGCACCACATCAGCTCGTGCAGAACGCTCCTCATCGGACATTTGGGCATGAATTCGAGCCCGCACCGCCTCTCGGTCAGCTTGCGAATAGGTTGACTTTTTTTCTCTTTTTTCACCGCTCGGTTCCTGCGCTGATTGTTCTGTATGCAGCGGCTTATAGTCCCGTTGCAGGGTGCGTTCTATGCGGACAGTCTCCGGCGCCACGACAGCCACCACACGGTCGCAATACTGATTCAGTCCGCTCTCGAACAGAATGGCGCACTCCACAAAACACAAGTGCGCCACAGCCGATTGCGTATCGGGCGATGCCAACTCCTGTTGGTGACGATACCATTGCTTCAGGTCGTAGGCAACGGCAGGATGTACGATGGCATTGAGGCGTTCCAACAGCTCCGGATGCCGAAATACGATACGAGACACACGCTCCGTGCAGTAGCGGTCGCCGTCATACACCTCCGAGCCGAACAGCAGCTCTATCTGCGAGCGCACCATCGGATTGGTCACTATGATGCGTTTGGCCTCGTTGTCCGTGTTATACACTCCGTAGCCTCGCTGTATCAGTTCTGCTGCAATCGTAGATTTTCCGCTCCCGATTCCGCCTGTTATTCCTATTAGCATACCTACTCTGTTTTTCGCCGACAAAGGTACGAAAAATATAGGGCATACACAAACAAAAGCCGCAAGCGTCAGCAACGCCTGCGGCTTTTTGTCATCTATTTCGAGCCGTCCCTTCGCTTAATGCACTACGACCGAAGTGGTTGAAAGAATACGGGCGCTTTGGTCACGCACGATGAGCAGATAGAATCCCGCTATCGAAGGTGCCTGCGCCATCGTTTCGCCATCTGTCACGGTCTGTGAACCGAGCACCACGCCACACGGAGACACCCATTCTATTTTCAGGGTTGTTTCCGTCGTATTCGTTAGCCGTGTGCGTATCCGCACCGTTTCTCCGGCCTCAATCAGGGTCGGCACATCCGGTTTTTCATCTTTCGATATGCTTTGCGGCGTAAAGGGGCAAGTCATCAGCGTCAACCCGTCTTGGCTCCGTTCCACCATTGCGGCATACTCCGCAGTCAGGTCCAGTCCTTGCGGCTCGTATAGATACGACAGCGTTGCGCCCTCTATCGGTTGTCCGTTCTTATACCACTGATAGCGCACAAAGTCGTACCCGCCGTTGTAATCCGTATTGTATAGCGCAATCACATCGTTCCAGCGTTGCGCAATCACCGTGTTCGCATAGCGCAGTTCAAACACAAACGGAATCACCACATCGCCGCTTATCGAATCGAGGAATGTGACCACCGCAGGGTACCGATTCGGCGCCACATC
>CAVKVE010000002.1:22557-23714 GCA_963659655.1 Bacteroidaceae bacterium
GTCAAATCCACCGTCACGATGCTATCGCAGCCCACCGCCGAGAACATCGTGTAGCTGTATAGTCCCGACTCGGTCAGGTCGGCCTGTTGCGCCTGTCCCGCTTGGTCAGTATAGCGATAGGTATAGGTCGTTCCTTTGCACTGCTGTACATGGAGCGTATCGTATCGTGTGCCTATCTCCGGCAGCGTAATCGTAAATTGTTTTTGGTCGTCGCAGGTCGCAAAGTACGCCGTCTGCGTCACGGTGTAGGTGCCTCCCGCATTCGAATAGGCATGTGTCGGGTTCAGCGTGTACGAGGTCGTTCCGTCGCCGAAATCCCATTGCACATAGTCCACCGGTTGGTCTGTGTGAGTTACCTCGCCCGTTATCTGATTGGTCTCTTTGATATGGCTAAGGCTTGTGAATTGCACCTCATTGCGGCATTCTTTCGGCGCATACACATAGCTTGCGTCAGCCACCGGCAGATAGGGTTGTGCCGATGCCGTCAGCGTGAAGTAGCAAGTCGAGTCTTGCTCAAACATCAGGTCTACTTTGTAGTGGCAGGTGTCTTGCGGCTGCACCTCAAATACCTGATTGCGTCCCAATATTTTGTCCGGTTCGGTGGCTTTATACCAACGGTATTCAAAGCCGTCCGGTGCCGTAAACCGCAGGTTTTCCACGCCGCAGGACAGTCCCGTCAGTTTTCCGTCTGAGCAGCCGAGCGTGAAATACGCATACCCGTAGTGTCCGCCACCACCGCAGTCGTAGGTGGTCAGCTGGATGGTCAGGTCCTCACCGTCAAATTCGGCAAGATTGACGCCAACCGTCGTCCAGTCTTTCCAGCGCACCTCTCCTTTCTCCATACAAGCTTCCCATTCTGCATCGGCCGCCGCCTTAAAGTCGAAGTCTGCCGAGGCACATTTCGATACCAGTTTCCCGCTCTTGTCCAGTACCCGCAGCAGGAATCCGGGGTTCGGTTTACAGCTGTCACCCGGTTTTTGCAGCACGACGGCATATTTCAGCAGCAGTACGGGATTGACGGTCGCATCCACATGGAATTGGAATTCCACCCGTTCCGCCTCACCATCCGTATTCCAGTTGCCCAAGCGTACCGATGCAATTTCCCCTTCCGGCACGGTTTTCAGTCCGCCGCAGGTGCGCGGGTCGGTTTCCGATTG
>CAVKVE010000002.1:23976-32329 GCA_963659655.1 Bacteroidaceae bacterium
AGAAATACGCAGGTCGTGTCCTGCACCATCTGTGTGCGCCATTGTTTGTCGATGTACGAATAGCAGCGCACCTCGTATTGGTCGGATGAGCCGCTCCAGGTCAGCCGCACTTGTTGGTTGCCCTCTTTGGTTACTTTCAGGTCTGTCGGCATAGGGCAAAGACGGCTGTCAATAATCGAAATATTGTCTATGCACGCTCCCGGAGTGGCCACCTCGCCCGTCGCACTTGTCAGCCAGATGAACGCCAATCGGCGATGCGTACCGTCAGAGGTAATTTGGCAGCGAGCTGTCTGCCAGGTGGCATTGCCGTACAGTCGTTTTTCCGAACCACTCCCGAAGGTAATCGCATATTGTTGCAGCACCGCCGATAGTTGTGTTGAGGTATTATACACCAGTTGTATCGAATCGTTGCCGATATTCTCCCTGTCCGGCACCCAACATACATATAGTCCGTCAATGGCCATGTCCGTATCGCCCATGCCTCGCCAGTCGAATGCCATATCAAAAGTCCCCGCTTGCAGCGTTATGTCCGTATAGCATACCGCATACGAACTGAATTTGACATAGCCGGCCGTCTGTCCCCCGTCACTCGAGATATACATACTCTTGGCGCCACCGTTGTTCACAGCCGTGCCGATAGCCCACTTGTTCGGTATGTCCGATGCCATCGTTCCATTGACCAACGACCAGGTTGCATTTTGTACCTCGTCCTCAAAGTCGCAGGTGTACGATGCTGCCGTCTGCGCTTGCAGCGCCATACTCAGCAGTACGCACCCAAATAGTCCTATACCTCGTTTTATCATTGTCTTCTTCATATATGCTTGTTCTGTTTTTGCCTAATTCCAATGCGCATCTACGCCCTTTCTCGTACCGCCTACTCCACCACAACCAGGTGTTGTGTGGTCTTTTGTCCTGCGGTGTCCATCCATTCCACGATGTAGTTACCCACCGTGGCAGGTGCCGTCAGCACATACTCCTCGCCCGATAGTTTCGTTGTCGAATAGACTTGCCCCAGCACCGAGTATATTTTCACTTCGCTCAGTTCGTTTTCCGTTGCGTTGCGCCGTATCACAATTCGTTGTCGTGCTTTGGCTATGGTCGGGAAAGAGCTGATGTCCGTATGTTGCGTTGGGCGTATGGCACAGCTGCGTACCGATACCCCATCCGCACGCGTCAGCAGCACGCTGTATTCTGCTTCCGTGTCTAATGGCTGATAGAGATAGGGCAGCGTTGCTCCTGCAATCGGTTCTCCGTTTTTGTACCACTGATAGGCGGTAAAGGTGTAGCCGCCGTTGTAGGTTGCATTCAGTATCGCCAGCACGTCGTTCCATTTCTGTTCCACGATCGATGCTCGGTATTGCATATCAAAATCCAAATCAAACACCTGATTTCCGCACGCCGCATGCTGATAGAATTCCAGCTGCACCCGATAGTGGTCGGGCAGTACGGCATCGGTAAACGGATATTCCACGGCGGTCAGTGTGTTGTCGTATAGGGTCGTGTCGTGGAACGCCGTCTGCGGTTGCGAAGAGTGGAATCGGATGGCAAGGCTGTCGAATCGGTTCTCGAGCACCGCAAAGTTGATGGTCAGTTTTTCCCCGTCAGCACAGAGCGTCGGCAAACTATCCACATCCACGCTCAGCTTATCAATCACTTGCAGCGACAGCTCTACCACGCTATCGCAGTTCCACTGATTGACCAAATTCTGATTATAGACGCCCGATGTTATGTAGCTGAGTTCGTTGAGTACATACGGCAGGTCTGTCGAGCAAACCGTATCTTGCATATAGACCGTGTCGCTTTTCAGGTGCACCCGCAGGTCGAGTATCGTCACGCTGTCGCACCCTGCCCGGTTCGCTACGGTGTCTTTGTATATTCCCGTTTGGGTATAGCCTTTCCCGGCAAAGATATAGGTATCGCCGTCGCACAGGTCTGCCACTATCGTTTTGTCCTCCGATTGTATGGTCGGGATGTATATCGTATCGAGCAGCACGCTGTCGCATTTTCCGCCGCCCAGGTATGCCCGCAGTGCCACAAACAGCGTATCGCCGGCCACGGGACATTCCAGTATCGGATTTTCCACATCCACTATCTCCGTTCCACCCGATGCCCATTCAAATTCCCAGCTCACTTGGTCACACGCCTCCGAGGTATGTTTGTCGTGGTCGTCGTATCGGGTCAGTACGTGGCTCTCGTTGCTGAACTGCACATAATTTTTGCAGTCCGACGGCACCTGTTTCCAGCTGTATTGCGGAGCAGGGTATCGGGGTGCGAAGTCCGTTGAGAGCGTAAAACAGCAGTCGCCTGCCTCTTTCATGCAGGCCTCGCAGGTATATACTTCGTAGCCCGCATCGGCAATCAGTGTCCGTTCGGTGCTTTTCACATTTCCTTTCGAATCGGTCCATGTATAGGCAAACCCATCTGGAGCAAGCACTTCTATTTGCGAGTCATCTCCGCAGTTGTCCGTCTGTATCGAAGCCGATGCGCAGTCCAGCACAAAATAGCTGTATCCGAAGTGTCCGCCTTGTCCGCAGTCCGCATTCGTAACACGCACCCGCATCGTGCGCCCATGGTATTGCCGCATGTCTATACCCATCGTGGTCCAATCTTTCCAGTAGATGTCTTCATGCGTACTTTCCGGCGTTTTGTACGACACATTCCATTTCGAGGCATCGTCAAAGGTAAATTCCGCACGCCCGCAGGTCGGGTCTATCGGTCTGTCGTTCTCGTCCAACACAACGATGCTGAACGAACATTGCTTGCCGGGGTGTCCGGGGTCTTCAAACACGATGGCATATTTCATCAGCAGGATGGCTTGCGACACCGAATCCACCACAAATTCGTAGGTAATCGATTCGCACTCGCTGCCGTTGTTCCAGTTGCCCAATCGGACGGAAGCCTGATAGCCGTCGGGAATGGTTTTGAGCGGAGCTACTGTCCGTCCGTTCGCATCATAGCTGTTTCGTGTCCGTTGGTCGTAGCGGTTTTCTATCCAGTTTATGGTGTGGCGGCTTTCCTCAGCCTCCTCACCATAATCTATCACGCCTATGTCTTGCGGATTGGGCGTAGAGGTCGTTCCCCAAGTGCCGTATCGGCAAGTGGCAGAGGTCAGACCGACATAGTCGATGCAGTGGTTGTCGGGGCACCAATACAGCACATTGTTTAGGGCGGTGTAGGCACTTGCCTCGCCCCCTCGTGTTTGGTATCCCTTGATACGGATGCTATAGCTGCCCTCTCGGTTCACGGATAGCGTATAGCTTTGAGCAGTAGTGGTCGAGGCGGGAATGTTTCGGATGGTTCGCCATAGCATGGCATTGGCTTCCTTGTACTCTATATCATGGTATGGCAAGGTCGATTGCCAAGTCAGTACAATGGTCGAGTCCTCGCAATGCGCCTCAGCTTGCAGGTTCGTCGGTTTCTTAATGGTGGCAGACGCTATCTGTATGTTGTCGATACACGCCCCAAGTCGGCTCTCCACCGTGTCTTGTTGCGTATTCACCCACAGAAAAGCCAAGATAAAATCTTGTTGAGCCATTGTGCTCGATACCGAAATACTTGTTTCCGGATTTTGCGAATCGCCTTGTATGTAATAGTTTTGCCATTTCTTGCTGCCGCATAGATAGTCCTTTGTGTTCGTACCATCCGTCAGCTTTGCAAAATTATTCGATGCTTTCAACGATAGCGTTCCGTTCGTTTCGCTGAGCAGGTCTTGCAATCCGTAGTTGTTCGTTCCGTCTATGTAGAATCCCGCCGTGAGTCGGGTCTTCGGTCCGACATACACATACAGTTTCGCTTTTTGTTCATCGCCCTCGCATTTCCAATCAAATGAGATATTGTAGCTCCCTCTCTGTTGCGGAAAGCGTATCGTTCGATAGGCGAGCACCACATTCGGCGAATAGCCGTATTGTGCGGCGGAGTCAGCGGTCGAGGTGATATAGAGCGAGTGCGTAGCGTCAAAATAGGTCGCCGTGCCGACCACCCATTGGTCGGTTGCATTCGTTGTATTCGCATTGAGTGTCCAAGCCGACAGCTCCTGTGTGTCCTCAAAATCGCAGACAAACGGTACCGTTATCGCCTGTGCCTGCAATCCTAAGGCCATCCCCAGAATCATTCCGCTCAGTATAATCGCTTTTTTTCGCATATTCGAATGGTATTATTCCGCACTACCCTTTCCGGTTTCTATCACTTCAAATTCCACACGGCGGTTCAGTGCGCGTCCTTCTTCCGTGTCGTTGGTTGCTATCGGTTGAGTCTTGCCCTTGCCTGCAAACTCGATACGACTTGCATCGATGCCGCGCGAAATCAGGTCAGCCCGTACGCTCTTGGCACGCCCTAACGACAAGCGCTCGTTGAAGCTGTCCGAGCCTATGCTGTCCGTGTGTCCCGTGATACGGATTCGAATCGACGGATTGTCTTGCAAGAAGGCAGCCAAATCGCTCAGTGCCCCTTCCGATTCGGGCAGGATGATGGTCTTGTTGGTCGCAAAATAGAGATGGTTGATACGCATCGTTGCACCCTTCTCTATCGGTTTGAGCAGCAGTTGCAGCGTGTCTTGCTCAAACTCAACTACCTGCGAGTACGGCATATACCCCGCCGCTGCTATCTCAATGCGATATTGTCCGGCGGTCAGGTCGCTCACAAACAAGCCGTCTTCGTTGCTCTGTCCGTTGTATAGTTCCTTCTGAGCCTCAGCCGCCGATGCTATCCGCACAGCCGCTTCCTCAATGGGGTTATGCGTAGCCGAATCCAGCACCACGCCCGCCAGCGTATAGACGATAGGCATGGGTTCCGGACGCAGCCGAACGAGCAGTGTGTCCGCTAAGTCACGCGAGAGGGCATACTCCAACGAATCCGCATAGTAGCCCAACTTGGCAGCCGACACCTGATAATTGCCTTTCGGCAGGCGAGCCACCGTGTAGCCTTTCGAGTTGGTGGTCTTGTTGGTCTGCTTGCCGTTCTTGGTGTTTTCCAGCAGCACCCGTGCGCCCGCCAATGTCTTGCCGTTCTCCGCATCCACCACGGCCACCGCCATACGAGGCATCGGCTCTTTGGGTATCGGCAGCATTTTCTTTGCCTTGCGGGGCAGCTCGTAGTATATGGACAGTTTCACGCCCACCAAGAGCGGATTGAGTCGGGCATTGCGAGCCGATGAGGTAGCCAGCGTCGAGCCGTACGCCACCTTTTCGTATAGGTCAGCCGCCTTCTCCTGCACGCCCATTGCGGGCGCAAAGTTAGCGGGCAGATCGGTTGCCGTAGCCGCCACATTGCTGCTGTTTTGTATATTCAGCACCCCGTATTCCGCAAACAAGGCGAGCCGATAGTGCATTCCCATGGCGAACTGTTGCGCTGCCGTCGGCTTGCGTCCTGCACGAACCGTCGGGCGGGTCCATTTGTCGAGGCTCAGTCCGATTTCCGCCGCCAGTGCCGCATTCAGTCCAAACTGCACCGTCTGCCGTCCGGAATTCACCGCATAGTCCGACACCAGTGCATGGGTGTACATATCGTGGAAATCGCCTATCAGTTCATTGTCGTGTATCAAGGTCGTCAGCGAGCCTGTCATTTTGGAGGAACCTAACACATTCAGTCCCACCTTGGCGCCCGCCTGCCAATACCAGTTTTCCAATTCCATACCGAATAGCAGCGGTATCTGCACATACCCCGCCTGCCATTTGTCATGCACATCCGAGTACGAGTAGGTATATTGCATCGATGGGTAGGGCGACATCGAGAACGAGCGTGCAATGGGTGCAAAATGCGTAGCCGAGTTATACATTTGCCATTCTACGCCCGTCGTGAATAAGAACCGGCGATAGCGCAGCTGATAGCCCAAACCGGCACCTCCGCCCACGCCGCCTAAGGCATTGGGCTGCAATCCCGTTTGTGCCGCTGCATCGTAGTCGAACCCGGCGGGCAGGATGGCAGAATAGCCCACTTGTCCCCACACGCCCAGGCGATGCGCAATATCTCGGTTGCTGTAAGCAGCCACTTTGGCATTGTGGCGCTGTACTTCCGCCACTTTTTGCTGATATTGTGCTTGTTCCTGTTCCGGCGTCAGCGCAGCCTTCGTGGTCTTAGCCGAAGTAGTCGCTTTCTTTGCAGCTTGCTTTTGAGCCGTCTGTTTTTGAGCTGTTTTCTTCTTTGCCGCTTGTTTCTTAGCCGCCTGTTTTTTAGCGGCTTCTTTTTTAGCATTTTTTTGCTTAGCAGCCTTCTGTGCGTTCGCATTTTTTTGCGAAGCACTCTTGCTTTTCTGTGATGCGCTCGTATTTTTCTGTGATCCGTTCGTACTTTTTTGAGGGGTTGCGGCATAGATTCCCGAAGGAGTCCCGAACCAACTCTCCAAATTCATCGCCGGCAACAGCAAGAAAGCCCATACCAGTCCCAACCATCGAAGGGAGCGACCCTTATATTTCGTTAATCTCGACATATCACGCACTGTTTGTGTTGTGGAAGTTCAAATAGATAAGTCAGCTTGATGCCCACGCTATACGGGTGCACAGTCGTTGTGTGCAGCTCATTGCACAGCATGGTAGGCGTCACGCCAAACGATATTCCCGTCTCGCTCGACTCCTTGTATCCGAATCGTTCGCCTAGGGACACATCTTTGTGTATATTGACTAGACCGTAGTCCGCATAGAGTGCCATGTAAAAACGATGTTTCGATTGGGGTACATCCGCCCCGGTCTCCGTGAATACTTCTCCTAATCGCCAGCCGATTTCCGCGTGTGCCACCAAGTCGATATTCCACGATAGCTTTTGTTTGCCGCTCTCTATCGAGCGAGTATAGAGGGCATGGTTCTCCATATCGTCAAAAGTCCCGATATAGCGGTCGTATTGCCCCCGTGTGCGCAGCTGCGCCTTTGTCTCGGTCTGCCCCCACACATTATAGCAAAACTCAGGACCAACCAAAAAATAGAATCGTTTGTATTCGGCTCCCACCAGTACGGGGATGTTGAAGTTCACCGCATGGCAGTGGTCTTTCCATTGGGTTGCCTCCGCTATCATCGTGAAGGCCTGTCCTTCGGTATCGATCATGCCTATTTGCAGCGAGCCGTCCTTGACCGACAGCACATCATACATATATTGTCCATTGACGCCAACCGATAGGAGAAATGAATTGTAGAAAAGCCGATAGCCTACTCCCACGCTCAGTGCCGTTCCTGCCACGGACTTGATGTCTTGGGCATTGGTTTGCAGCGAGGCATAGCCCACCGATCCATCTACCGAGAGGAAATGGTGTTTCTCAGGTGTCAGGCGCGTATGTGCGCCCAACATCTGAGAAATACCGATCAGTATTGCTAAACTATAGCAACGAATTTTCATTTTGTACGTATTGTTTATCGAACGGTAAATTCAACAAGCAAGTGCAACATTATTGTGTTATCTTACACTAATATACCTAGCTTATTATGGAGTATAAAAAAACTAGTATTGAAAAGGTCCGACCTATTATGTTTAGCTACTTAAAAATGCTTAATTTATCCATATTTAGTTACTTAACCAATACACGCCCTACAAACCGTTGTCCTTGTTCGGTTGTGATATGAACCGTATAGAGTCCGGCGGTGTAGAATCCATCTATCACAACCGGCGTTCCGGTGATTGATTCTTGTTTTACACAGCGCCCTACGGCGTCGAAAACCCGAACCACTCCCGAACCAACTCCGTTGGTAGCCGTCACCGACTCGCCTACAGAGATGATGTTGGGCAATAGTTGCAGCGTACCATCCTCGACCGACTCGATACCTTGTCCCGCCTCAATGGTCAGGGTGTGTATCAATGTGTACTCACATTTCTCGCCGACCACCGTCACGGTATCCATATAAGTGCCTACCTTTGTGCCTACAGGATAGTAGATGGATGTATTCGGATAGCTATATGGCAGCTCGTTCTCCTTAATGGTCTTGCTTACTCGAGCGGTGTCTGCCTCTATCACGGTCAGTGTCAGCGTTACGATGCTGTCGCAGCCCTCGGCGGTCTTCAGGTTGTCCTGGTAGGTACCGCCCACGGTCAGTGCCGGATAGTTCGGTGTGAAGTAGTACGATGTCCCCGGGCAGATGTATGCCGATACAGTCTCCGTAAGGGGTGCATTGACGGTGAGTATCAGTTTGGCAATGCTGTCGCAGCCGGTAACAAGCGAGGAGAGCGTATCCACATAGACGCCGGTCTTGCTGTACTGCTTGCCATTGAACTCGAAGGAGGTACCAGAGCAGATGGTTTCCTCGATGGTGCTATACAAGCGAGGCAGGACTGTCAGGTTGAGCGTAGTGATACTGTCGCAGCCGGTAACGGCGGAGATACCCTTGCGCGTATAGACACCCGACTCGGTGTGATTGGCAAAGCCCCACTCGGCTCC
>CAVKVE010000002.1:32483-42440 GCA_963659655.1 Bacteroidaceae bacterium
GAGAGTTGGTTCGGGAGTGCTAAGGCAGTCTTGGTCAAAACCGTCGTGCCGGCCTTCGCCTTATCACCATCGATATGGAACAAACCATTCTCGGAATCGAGGTCCTCGAACATACATGCCGAGGCGGTCTCTTCGTCACGCACATAATAGTTGATATGGACATTGCCCACATGCAGACTATTGAATGCGTTGAGAACCGTGGATTCGGTATAGAAACCGACCTTGATGGTCTTGCCCTTATAGGAACTCAAATCGACCGAAATAGGCGAGTTGGTTCGGGAGTGGTTCGGGATTTCGTTCAAAACATAGTCACCCTTGCCATAAATATAATGAGCGTCTGACTCATCGTTGGTGGTCTCATTATTCCAGATAGTGGCGTTCTCACGCTTCCACGTCTTGCCGCCATCGTCGGAAACGACAACCATAAATTGGTCGTCCCAACCCGTTTGGTCGGCCTCCTTGTCTTCCATAAAATAGGTGAGTGCTACCTCGAATGCCAACTGAGCCGGCTTGGTGTCGTCCAGCACAATGGCCGGCGTGAACATCCACTTGGTCTTGATCAGCGTAGTAGTAGAGGAACTGTTTTGGCTATTGAGCGGGGATACCACATGGACACCCTCCAAGCCGATACTCTCCTCTGTGCGTATCCAGCCGGAGAAGTCATAAGAAGGCAGGGATGCTTTCTTCATCGTAGCGCCGGCGAAGACATCCTTGGCACGGCTCTCGCTCCACGACCATTCGCGTTGGTACGGCTCGGCATCCACGAAAGTCTCGTGGTACATCGGCACACGCAAGGTGGTGAACTGCTCGCCTGCCGTCTTGGACTGCTGCGTAGCGGAGCATTGCGTGCTGACACGCCAATAGTAGGTGGTGAAGGTATCGAGTGCGGTAACAAGATAGGATGTATCGGTCAGCTCCTTGTTCTCTACCACGAAACCATTTGCAAAGTTCTCGTCGGTGGAAATGTCCAGCACGAAGGTGGCGTCCTTCTCGCCCGACCACGAGAGTTGTGCGCTCGTGAGCGTGATATTCGAAGAAGTCAATGCGGTCGGCATAGGACAGGTATTGAGCAACTCCAACGAGATGTCGTCGAGATAGAGCGTGGAGGCAATCGTACCCTCGTACTCGGGGTGCGCTGCAATCCAATCTTCGGTGTTGGTACGGAATGCAATGTAGTTGCCGTGTCCCTTGATGCCCGAAAGCGAGATATCGAAGCGTTGCGCCATATACTCGTTGGCAGCCGTTGCCACAGCACCTGTCAGGTTGTAGGAATAGGTGCATGTATCGAGGTCGACAAAGGTTGAGAGGTCGTTCGGGTCGGACATAACGCCCACAATCACCGTCTTCAGACCCGAACCGCCGCTTGCGATGGTACCCGTTGTCGGATTGTATGCTCCCGGCAGCGCATAGAACGAGAGCTGCAGCGTATCGGCATCCACATTCTCCAATGCCGGCATGGCAATCCACTGGTCGTAGTAATTCAAGTAATTGCTACTCGTGATCCCTTCTGATGTCCATTTAGCGGTAAGTTTCAGTGCATAGAGATCTTTCAGCCCTGTGCTAGCCGTATTGTGCGAGTAGTAGGCTGTGGAAGTAGATTTCACCAACTGAGGAACATAGAAGTAGGGTGAACTTACTTTTTTTCCGACTGCAACACCCATCGTTGTACCTACTGTCCAACATTGGGGCTGGATATAATCATCCGTCTTCGCTTCCGGCAGGAGAACATGTTTGTCGGTGTTCTCGAAACTATCGGAATAGGAGCCGTCGATTTCGGCACAATCGGTGGTGAAGGATTGGGTAACCGACCATGTATTCTCATCGCTGCATGCTTGGCGCACACGATAGTAGTAGGTGGTCGTTCCCTCCAAGCCTGTAGCCACATCCTGTTGCGCCAAAACGGTATCGACAAATACCAAGTTCTCGGCAGCAAAATCGGTCGTGGTGGAAACTTGCAGGATGTTCTCTATATCATCATCCGCCACACGCCAACTCAGCGTAGCGGTATGCCCCGTGATGTCGGTAGCCGACAACGATTTGGGCGTCAGGCAAGTGCGCTCGCCAAACGAGATGTTGTCTATATACCAACGCTTGGCATTGGGCGCAGAGAAAGCAATATACTTGCCTGCTGCGCCCTTCAGACGGAACGAGAAGCGTTCCCAACCGTTGTCCGTCAAGTTGCTGATCGCCTCGCTGGTAGTGACGGCAGAATTGGAATAGGTGAACGAATCGATTGCCACGAAGGTATTGGGATTGTTCGGGTCGGTCATCGTACCAACCACCAACAACGCACCTGCAGGAGCAACGCTGACCTTTCCGTCAGTCTTGGCAGCGAAGGGGCGCGCATAGAAATTAACCTGAATGGTGTCGAAATCTGCCTCCAACTGCGGCATAGCGGCATAGGCACCGAGTTTGCCTGCGTACGCACCATAAAGTTGCAAAGCACGCGCACCCTGGTAGGAGACAACGACACCTGCCGAAGCAGAGGCTGCGGTCTCGTTGTAGCCATTGAGCAAGGCACCGGGCTGCTGCAGAGCCACTGCGGAAGCATCGTTTCCGACATACCAATGAGCAGGGACAACAGAACGAACTTTGAGCGTGTCCTCGAAAGCGATGATACTATCAGATTTTACGAACTCTGCTATCGGGGTGCGGAAGGTGCGGCGGGCGGAAGTAGCCCCAAGACCCTGCTGATCGGCTACCTGGACATACGCAAAGTAGGTATGGTTCGGGAGTAGTTCGGCAAAAGTAGCGGAATTAGTGGTAACGGTCTGCTTCTTGAGAATATCCGTCTCGGCTACGCTATCGATCGGGAACAGTTTGGCGCTATCCGTGAGATAGACATTCCACTTGGTCGAACCGTTGGCATCCCAGTTGAGGGTCAGCGATGTCGGCGTGATAGTCGTTTGACCGATGACCGGTGTTTGGTAGCCCTGCTTCTTTTCCACATAGAGGTTGTCGATATAGAGTTTGAGATTCAGCTCCTGACGCATCATCAAGACGATGAACTTGTCCTTGATACCGGTCGGCAACGGGAAGACTACTTGGTCGAACAGGGCGTTCTTGGCTGCCGTAACCGCTTCACCGTCTTGGTAGTCGGTGGTGCGATAGGTAGCCAACGATTGGAACGAAGCGAGGTCGTAGTCCGCATCTATCAAACCGATTTCCAACTCGGCAAACGGGAATGTCTTGGCGCGGTTGATGACAGCCTCATCTCCGGCTGCCACCTCAGCGGCACGCATATCGAAGCGTATCTGCAACGAATCGGAACCCATGATTTCGGGCAGTGCCACGAAAGTAGGTGCAGAAGTATTATTGTAATGATAGAAGCGCAACGCCTGACTACCCGTACGAGAATAAGTAGCCCCATTGATTTGAGTGGGCCAATAGCTGCTTACTTCACCATACGCAGTCAAAGTAGGATGAATATAATATTTGCCGGTAGAACCTGTAGATTGGCTAATCGATATGCGTTCCTCCTCGCCATCTGCTTCCTCGAAACTATAATACATACCTGCGCCAATCTTGAAGAGTGTGCGGAAGGCAACGGGATATTCGCTCCAGTCGCTCAAATCGCCGGCACCGCAATTGGTCTGCACATAGAGGTTGTAGTTGGTACCCGATTGCAGCCCCTGCAGATAGCAGAAGGTGTCGGTAGCCGCCACCAAGACAGTGTCCTCGAGATCCTCGCTGATTGCCCGCACATTCCATGCGTTGTCGGTGGGGAAATAGGGCGCAATCTGCACCTTAACCACCTCGGCACCGATACTATCCACCGCAACGGACGGCACATAGCAAGTCGGGGTCTTCGCAACCTTGAAATCGTCCATATAGATGGCTGTTGTGCTTTTGTACAACTCGGTCAAAACGATATACACATTCTCGCCCGAGCAGTCGTCCATAGAACGGCTAATCTCTGTCCAGTCGGTGGAACTTGCCAACGGATAGACCGTATCTACATACTGCACCGTCTTGAGCAGGCTATCCAAATTGGTAACATCCGTAGCGTAACCGATGATAATACCATTGGGCGTGGCAGTGCTGGATGCTGATTTCAGTTTGAACGACAGCGTGGTCTTACTGAGATCACCGCTGATAGGAAGCGTGGCTGCTGTCGGGCGTTTTGCCTCTGTACTACTACTATATGTCCAATACAAGCCATTGCCCTCCGTACCATACTTAGCGGAAGAATAAATGTAAGGAACGGTAGCACTCGCATCCTCTTTGCCATTGTAGAAACGGCGCCAGCAAGCGGGGTAATAGCTACTCCCAGAAGCATAGCGGTCGAAATTGTCCTTATAGGGCAGCACGGCGGCATCGGGACAACCTGTGGTGAATGCTGTACTCTCCAAGCACCATGCGCCCTCGCCATCGGCACCAAGTGCCTTGACATAGACATAATATGTGGTGTTGCCATCCAAGCCTTTCAGCGAATAGGAATCCGCCGAAACGGTGTCGTTGATGATATAATCGGTGGTCTTGTCCCACTGCGAAGTTGCCAGATCGGTGGTGCTGACCATAACGCGGTAGGTGGTATTGATACCCTTCCACGAAACAATGGCTGTGGCATCGGTAATGCTATCTACCGAGATAGACAGCGGTGCACCACAGGCAGGAATGGTATCAAGCTGTACGCCATCGACTATGAAATTGTTGCTCTTTGCAAACTCGGAAAGGAAAGCGACATGCTTACCGTACGATCCTTCGGCATCGCCTCGGTAGGTATTGAAGCGAACCAATGCGTTATGCACGGCATTGTCGGCAAAAGCGACCGTATCGACCGCCACGAAGGTACTGATATCCGACGGGTCGGTAACAATACCCACGATGATACTACCCGCACCAGTAATAGCAGAGATGGTAGAAGGCTTGCTACACTTATAATCTGTCATCGCACGCCCCATGAACGAAACCTGCAGGTGGGTGATGCTATCTATATCCACAGCCGGCATAATGGCATACGCACCATTCTGGTCGGAATTGGTTTCTGTACGGAACTTCAGGCATGCCTCACCGTCCGGAGAGGCAGTTCCCTTGCAAACAAACGGAATATACTTGTTGTCGGTAGCCCCCTTTTTGCCTATCGTCCAGCACGGAACTTGATGGGCATCAGAAGAAGCCTCTTTGGTCTCGACCACGAAGCCCTCGCTCTCTTCGAAATGGATTGTACCCATCTCGCCTGCTGTCTGCGGGGTGCAGAGCGTTTGGAACGAAGTAACCACCCAAAGCGATTCATCGTCCTCGCACTGTGTCTGCAGCGCCACGCTATAGAGCGTATTGCCCTGCAAGTGGTCCACGATAAGACCTAACTTATTGAGCAAGAGCGAATCGTACACCACATTCGGCAATGCCTTGAAACGAGCAAGATAGTCTGCCCCATTCTCGGCATTGAGGCTATCGGCGACAATGAGCGTATCTTGCACAAGGATCATACGCATATTGGTCTGCGTGCTGGCATACGCCAAACGAACGGAGCTGTCCGTCAACTTGGACAAAGTCGGATAAGGCTTGGAGCAGGTAGATTCGGTGATTTCGATATCATCGATATAGAACGAAGTGGTGTAAGTGAGGTTCGCCGAAGTGGCAAAAGCAATATACTTACCCATGCTGTCCTTGTAGCCATTGCTGCCCAAATTGAAATCGATATTGTGCCACTGAGTCTTATCCTCCATCTCGTAGGTATAGAGAACCGTCAGCGTATTCCAATCATCCGGGTTCGTCATGACGCCTACACAAAGCGGCAGGGACTTGCCATCATTCGCCTTAGCCCAAAGGCTGACTGACACATTTGCCATGTTCTTGGCGTCTATCTCCGGCGTGGTGAACCACGAAGGACCCGCAGAACCCGTAGAGGCATGCAATTTTGCACAAGAAAGACCGGTATGCGAATAGTCCGTCGGTGCGGTAGAGCCACTCTTCGCCACACAGATGAAAGGCACATTGCTCGGCTCGGCATTGGCCTCATCGGCACCATGGCGTGTCCAACAATGCGGGAAGGTACTCTTTGCATACGATAAGATAGCAGAAGACCCTGCCTCAACATATCCCTCAAAGCCCATACGGGATTTCGAGGAATTAGGCACCAACTTGACGCAAGATGTCCAGAAATTGAAGCCTGCACTCCAAACGGAATCGTTGACCGGGCAGAGATAGATCCAATAACTTGTCTCCGCCGTAAGACCTGTGATTGAGTACGGATTGGCCGTGATGACCTGATCCTGGATAACGATCTTATCCTCTGCAACTTTGGCAATCGTATCGGGATTGATTTCTTCTGTGGTGACAATCACTTTCCAACCCGCAGCCGACTCACCCTTCCAGCTGATGATGGCGCTTGTTTCGGTCTCATCGTTCGTAGCAAAATCGAACGGAGTGATGCCGTCCAACGCCTCAAAAGTGATATTATCCAAATAGAAATAGCGGCTTGTTCCATTGTAGCAATAAGCTTGGAGCACGATGTGGTTGCCCTGAGCTGCCGTCCAATTCTTTAAGACAGTATGATAGTTGATCGTTCCTGAAAGCTTCTCGATAGCGATGGTATCTAACCATGTAATGGCCACAGATGTGTCAGCTGCAGCAGCAACACCAATGCGCAACGAATCGTTACCTGCATACGAGTCCCCCCGCTTTGTATCAAAAGAGATTCTTACCTTATTCAGGTCTGCGGCATCCAATACCGGCACATAGAGTTTGCCAGATCGAGCCGGCGCATCGCACTTGAAATAGACACTTGCAACACCGGAAATTTTGGTCTTACTATACAACTGCGGATAATCATTGATGCTGATACGACTCCAGCCTGTAGCCATAGCGTCAGCACCCACGCCATAGTAGTCAAAATCCTCCGTATAGGGCAGCGGAACCAACGCAGGCACACCCATAGTGAAGGCAACCGGTTGGCTCCAATAGCTATAGACATTGTTGGTACCCACCGAACGGATATACGCATAGTAGGTGCGACCCCAATGCAACTTGCCCGCGGGGATGGTCCAAGTGGTGACCTTATCAGCAGCGGCAGCATACTGAGCAGCGGAAGGAGCAGCATACGCCTTGATAAGGGCAGCGTTGTCCTTCGTGTTCTCGGTGTCGATGAAAATCTGGAAACTCGACATATTGCGAGCCGTCCAAGACAGAGTGGCGGTGGTGTCGGTGATGTTCGTTACCTCCAACTTCGGCACAACGCACTCCGACAAGGCACGGATAGCGACCTCGTCGATGACAGGATATGACTTGGTGGTTGAAGTCGGATCTATCTCCGCCCAACGCAACGCGATATACTTGCCCGCACCGGTATAGGATTGAAAATCGGTGTAGCAGACCTTGTAGGTGGTGGTTGTATTGGTGAAGGTAGCCACCGGCTCAAAGGTGGTGAGGTCGGCTGGGTCGGTCATGACACCGGCGATGACGGCGGTATTTGCACCACTGCGCGCACGCATATAGAACTCCAATTCCACTCCTTGAACGATAGTATCCAATACGGGGAAGGTGATCCATGCATCACGACCTATTTCCAATTGGTAGGTCAGGGCTTGCGAACCGGCATAGCAATAAGTCTTTGTCTTTTCAAAAGTAGGATAGGAACTTGCGGTGGAATAGACACCTACACACTTGGGATAAAGGGTCGAAGCAGTGCCTATCTTGCGTGTACCTTCCGAGGTCTCGAAACCAAACTTCATGGGAAGGGTTTTCTTCCACGAAGTGGTGAAAGCCTTCGGCGATGACCATACCCCACCCTGCGGCTGGACATAGAGATAGTAAGGCGTTCCTTCGGCAAGTCCCGAAGCAACATAGCTCGCTGTCGTAACGGTAGCCGTGCATTTTTTCTCGGCAGTGGTCAGGCTCTCCACATTGTCGGTGAGCTTGGTTGAGACGACCACATTGTACGAACTTGCCACATTTGCCCATGCGAACTCTGCCCCCGTTGCCAACGGAACGACCTTGATATCGGTAATATACGGAACGGCAGGCGCCTGCTCGATGGTCAAATCGTCTATATAAATTTGGTTCGCTGCATCGAAACGGCTCAAGAAAGCCACATAGCGACCCTCGCCCGTATAAGAAGCAAGGCTCACCACATGTTCCACCGGCGTGCAGTACTGCCAATCGGTGACAGTATCTACCGGCACGAATGTAGTGATATCATCCGCATCCTCCATCACGCCCACGATAATGGAGCGTGCCTTGGTCTTGAGCGAACCATAGTTGCCCAACGAAGTCCAGAAGCGGACTTGCACATTGGTCAAATCAGCTACATCCAACATCGGTGTAGCGGCGTATGCATAATTGTCCGCTGCGATGTCCGCACCCGAACCCGGTGTGGTCTTGCCCGCAAAGCACAGGGCATAGCCAGAACGGACATAATAGGCAGCCGCCGTAGTGGTTTGGTTGCAGTTGATATACGGCGTCGTGATAGAAAGGCTGGTGCCATACGACCAATCCGACATCTGCGCCACCGCAGAAACCTTCGTCAAATCGAACGACTCGGTATAAGGCAGCGGCACGATAGCCTTCATATAGAACGGGAACACGCCCCAATCGCTGTTCTCCTGCTCACAAAGGGAGCGGACAAAAGCGACATAGTGGGTGTTACCACTCAAATCGGTCAGATTGACAAACTGCTGCAACCCATCCACAAGCATATCTTTTACAATCAAGCCGCTCGTCTTGGCTGCCTCAATATCAATGGTATCAATATCAAAGACCTTGTCACTCTTGGCGATAACGACCTGATAATTAAGCGCATCGTAACTGGCGAGCCAGTTGAGGGTGACGGAATTCTTGTGCATATTGGTGACCGCCATATCGTGCGGGATGGTACATTCCGGCTTGGAACGCACCACAACACTATCAATAACGATACCACGACCCATATTCTCGCTACCCTCGAAACAGAGCTGATAGGTAGCCGTCACATGGGGCAGGTCGACCGTCTCCTTCGTCCAAGACTGAATCGGCTGCGTGAACTCTTGAAGCAACGCCCACTCGCCCTGCTCTGATGTACGATAAAGCACACGAAGCGTATCGAAATCGGCCGTCCATTTCATTTGCGCATGGAAATAACGCAAAATAGGCTGATAGACCGTATCCAACCGCATAACCGGCGTGATAAGGCGGGTCTTGTAGCCCTGCGATTCACCCGACGAGTTACGCAACGCAGCACGCCCCGAACCGGCAACGGCACTGCCCGGATAGGCCAACAAGTCTCCCGACTCGAAAATCCAAGCCTGATTGCCCACTACATTC
Source organism: Bacteroidaceae bacterium (assembly GCA_963659655.1). GTDB lineage: Bacteria > Bacteroidota > Bacteroidia > Bacteroidales > Paludibacteraceae > Colicola. The sequence goes on from CAVKVE010000002.1 coordinate 41,727, forward strand.
TCTTGCGTCCACCCCTTAGGCAGTCCGCTCTCGAAACTTTCTGACAAGACGATGGTCTGCGCCTGAACAGAAACTGCCCAAACCGTCAGAAATAATGATACAAGTAGTTTATTTTTCATACACTTATAATTTTGGTATGTTACTGATTTTCTAATTATTGCTGTAAATACAGGAAACAACAGATTCGGCAATTTTATTCGAACAGATATATGCAAAAGCGGCCTACATTTCTACGAATGTAAGCTACAAAAACCTCTCGCCGTGAGAAAGAACGGAGTGAGATTGAAAAAACAGGTGCGAAGACTAGATCGGCCGCCGTGGGGGGGGTATTCGCAGGCACGCAGCTACCGCCAAACACAGCGGAACGGTGCGAAACACTCAACAGCGAATATAGAGCCGATTTATTCATATCATGTTGTTTTTAACGCTTGACTAAATAGCCACAGCGACAGTGTCAAAATCGAAAGAGAATAAGCACTTCTGCATAAAAATGCACAACATACACACTCCCACGCAACAAAAGTACACTTTTTCCGCAAAATACACAAAAAATGCCACCAAGAAATAGTGTTTTTATACATTTTTGTCCATATTTGGTGACATTTTCACAAAATGCAAATAGAATATGGGGAATGGCTGTGCATTGTTTATAGCTGTTAGTAATGAAGCCAAGACTGCACAAAATCCACAGCATACAAAGCAACAAAAAAGACT
>CAVKVE010000002.1:42762-47757 GCA_963659655.1 Bacteroidaceae bacterium
GGATCCTCAGGATCATCCATGGCATAGAACGCACGGTGCTGGCTGGGGAAATGGGTAACGAAAACAAAATCAGAGCCGTACTTCTCCAACGCATACTTACAAATAGCACGCTCCTCTTCAGGTGCCAAATCGTCCTCGCCACGATGGTCTTCCTCCGTCAAATGGTTGTCGAACAGAATCTCGTGCACCTCGCTCAATTTCCAAGCGGGTACATTGGTCGGAAGCTGCGGAATAGTGGCACCCAACAGGTTCAACTCGTGCGCACAATCGGTTGCCACGCGATTGATGATATAGTGCAACAGCGCTGCCTCCAAAGTCATCACATCCTCCTGACCTTTGATGAAGCCCATCTCCACATCGAGCGAGATATACTCGTTCAAATGGCGCGAAGTATTGTGCTTCTCCGCACGATAAGCAGGCGCAATCTCGAAGACGCGCTCGTAGACACCGACACCAATCTGCTTGTAGAACTGAGGCGACTGAGCCAAATAGACTTGCTTGCCAAAATAGTCCATCTTGAAGACATTGGCACCACCCTCTGCTCCCTCCGAGACAATCTTCGGGGTATAAATCTGGGTAAAGCCATTCTCCGTCAAGAAGTCTGCAAACGCCTTAGCGATAGTCGATTGCACCTTAAGAATAGACATATCGCGCGGGTTACGAAGTGTGACCTGACGATTATCAAACTTGAAACGCAGGAGCGCCTCGTCGTCACCAAATTTCAAGGCATTAATGTCCACCACCTCATGGGTAGACGGGCGTGAAAGCACATGAACCGCACTAACGGCTATCTCAATCGTGTTATAGAAAGCAGCCGGGTCTTTGATTTTTGCCTCGCCGACTGTACCCTCGATAGACACTGCCATCTCGCGGCAAAGGTCGCTCAAAGCAATCTCTTTTCCCTCCTCATCAAAGAAATGAGAAGTCTCATTTTGGACAACGGTCTGAAGCAAACCACGCGACTTACGCAGGATGATAAACCCACCCCACTTCGTGATACGGACATTATGAATCATACCGCTCACCGTCAGCGTATCACCGGGCTTACAATTATCAATTGTCACACCCGTTGCTTTATGTTGCGTTAAATCTAATAACATAGTATTCAACAAATTATTGTATCCTATAAAAAAAGCAAAAGAGCAAGGAGCAAAGACCATTCTATGTCTTTATTCCCTGCTCTTTTGATTGATTGGCACTAAAGATTACTCTGCCTTAGGTGCTTCTGCTGCAGGCTCAGCAGCCTCTTCAACAGCCTCTTTCACTGCCTTTTTGCCGGCACGACGAGTTGCTTTCTTGGTTGCCTTCTTAGCCTCTTTGAGCATGTTGTCGTTGTAATCAACGAGCTCGATAATACACATCTCAGCAGCATCACCCAAACGGAATCCGGTGCGGAGAATACGAGTGTAACCACCCGGGCGATTAGCAATTTTCTCTCCTACATTTTGGAACAACTCGGTAACCACTTCCTTCTGCTTCAGCTGGCTGAAAGCAAGACGGCGGTTAGCCATGTTATCCTCTTTAGCACGAGTCAGGATAGGCTCAACATACATACGGAGTGCCTTTGCCTTAGCCAAAGTGGTGGAAATACGCTTGTGCATGATAAGCGAGCAAGCCATATTGGACATCAAAGCAGCACGATGATTCGCTTTGCGGCTAAGATGATTGAATTTCTTATTGTGTCTCATAAGATTGTTTTTGAATTAAAGAGTTAGGGAAAACCTGAGTTACTCTATTGAACGATAACGCGAAATGTCCATACCAAATGCCAAACCATTACGCTCCAACAGTTCATCCAACTCAGTAAGCGATTTCTTACCGAAATTACGGAACTTAAGCAGGTCCGAACGATGATATTTAACCAATTCTCCAAGCGTCTCCACCTCGGCTGCCTTCAAGCAGTTGAGCGCACGAACACTGAGATCCATATCCTGCAACTTTTGGTTCAAAAGCTGGCGCATACGAAGATTCTCCTCATCCATAGCGGTGTTGTTCGTCTTATTTTCTTCCTCAATCACGATACGCTCATCAGAAAAAAGCATAAAATGATAAATCAAGATTTTAGCCGCTTCTGTCAAAGCATTTTGCGGTGTGATAGAACCATCTGTAGTGATCTCAATGGTCAGCTTCTCGTAGTCGGTACGCTGCTCCACACGGAATTGATCTACAGAAATCATCACATTACGAACAGGAGTGTAGATAGAGTCGATTGCAAGAACTCCAATAGGATCATCAGCATGACGATTCTCGTCACCGGGAACATAGCCACGACCCTTGTTGATAGTTATCTCTATCTCAAAATCAGCCGTTTCGTCCATCTCTGCCAATTGCAGCTCAGGATTCAGAACCTCAAAGTTTTGAAGAGCGTTGTTCAACTCACCTGCCAAGAAAGCCTTAGCCTTCGAAATGTGAAGCTTGATAGTCTCTCCATTTGCATCGATTCCCTCCTTACGGATGAAACGAACCTGCTTGAGATTGAGGATAAGATTGGTTACATCAGTGATGACACCGGGGATAGTAGCAAATTCATGATCAATACCACTGATACGAATAGCGCAGATAGCATATCCCTCCAACGAGCCAAGCAGCACGCGGCGGATAGCATTGCCTATCGTAATACCGTACCCCGGTTCAAGCGGACGAAACTCGAAAGTACCTTTCGTCGCACTTGAATCCAACATTATCACCTTATCAGGTTTGATGAAATTTAATATTGCCATGAATTTATTTGTTATTTAGAGTACAACTCGACGATTAACTGCTCCTTGATGTTCTCCGGAATTTCTTCACGCTGAGGAACATTGAGATACTTACCGACCTTGTCAGCCTCGTTCCACTCGAGCCAGCTATACTTGCTGTGATTGAAACCTTCAAGCGAAGCAGAAATTACCTCAAGCGATTTAGCCTTCTCGCGAACAGCAACCACTTGACCCGGCTTAACAGAGTAAGAGGGAATGTTTACCACTTTGCCGTCAACAGTAATGTGACGGTGGCTAACCAACTGGCGCGCAGCAGCACGAGTAGGAGCGATACCCAAACGATAAACAATATTGTCGAGACGGCTCTCGAGAAGTTGAAGCAGAATCTCACCGGTAATACCCTTTGAGCGAGATGCTTGCGCAAACAAAAGACGGAACTGACGCTCCAATACACCGTAGGTATATTTAGCCTTTTGCTTCTCTGCCAACTGAGTACCATACTCAGAGTTTTTCTTGCGGCGGTTAACACCATGTTGTCCCGGAGCGTAATTACGCTTGTCCAGCACTTTGTCGGGACCAAAGATAGGCTCACCGAAACGGCGTGCAATACGGGATTTAGGACCTATATATCTTGCCATAGTAATCTAAATGTTAAAAGGGTTCTTGTCTTGTGCTACGAAACAAACCACAAAATATCGTTCGTAAATAACCTAAGTAAGAGGTAATAGTAATTCGTTCGCTGCAACAAAACGATTAGATAAATGAATTATACGCGACGACGCTTAGGAGGACGGCAGCCATTGTGTGGCATAGGAGTAACATCGACTATCTCAGTTACCTCGATACCTGCAGCGACACAAGCACGAATAGCCGATTCACGACCTTGTCCAGGACCCTTAACATACGCTTTTACTTTACGCAGACCAAGATCGAAAGCGACCTTGCCGCAATCTTGTGCAGCCATCTGTGCTGCATAAGGAGTATTCTTTTTAGAGCCACGGAAGCCCATCTTGCCGGCCGAAGACCAAGAAATTACTTGTCCATCAGCATTAGCAATAGTAACGATAACATTGTTGAAAGAAGACATAACGTGCAGTTGACCAACACCGTCAATCTTTACAACGCGCTTCTTGGCTGCAATTGCTTTCTTTGCCATAATTTGATAGATATTATGAGTTGATTTAACTTGCTAACGGAAGATTACTTCGTAGCCTTCTTCTTATTAGCAACGGTTTTCTTTTTACCTTTGCGCGTACGAGCGTTGTTCTTCGTAGACTGACCGCGAACAGGCAAGCCGATACGATGACGAACACCACGGTAACAACCGATATCCATCAAACGTTTGATGTTGAGTTGAATCTCCGAACGAAGATCACCTTCCACTTTGTACTGTGCTCCGATGATCTCACGGATCTTAGCTGCTTGGTCATCCGTCCAATCCTGAACCTTGATGCTTGGGTCTACGCCTGCCTCTGCCAGAATTTTCTTTGCGCTTGAACGACCTATTCCGTAGATGTAAGTCAAACCGACTTCACCGCATTTGTTTTGCGGCAGATCTACACCGACAATTCTTATAGCCATAATTTAATACTAAGGATAAATTTGTTTTTAATAGTTTTCTGTTAAAATTGAGAACTCTCGTTCTTGACTCGAATAAAAGACTGCGCTTATCCTTGACGCATCTTCATCTTCGGGTCTTTCTTGTTGATTACATACAAGTGCCCTTTGCGGCGTACAATCTTGCAATCCGCATTGCGCTTCTTGATAGATGCTCTAACTTTCATTGTTGTAGAGTTGAATTATAAGGATTATTTATAACGGAACGATATACGACCTTTGGTCAAATCATACGGACTCATCTCCACTTTCACACGATCACCCGCCAAAATTTTGATATAATGCATACGCATTTTGCCGGAAATATGCGCCGTGATAAGCGGACCATTCTCTATTTGAACACGAAACATCGCATTCGAGAGAGCCTCCGTGATGACACCATCCACTTCGATTGAATCTTGCTTTGCCATAAAAATCAGGTTTGTATAGGTAATACATTAGGGAATTTATAGAAGTCCCCCCTTTAGATGAAACGTTCCCCAAGAACCTCCTTGATATAGTCGAAGGTAGAGAGTATATCCGCTTTACCATTACGCACGCACACACTTAATTCGTAGTGCGCAGCGGGCTTACGATCAGCAGTACGAGCTGTCCATCCGTCATCTTCCATAATGATATTGCGGCGTCCCAAGCAAATCATCGGCTCAATTGCCAAAGTCATACCCGACTTAAGCACAAT
>CAVKVE010000002.1:47998-63192 GCA_963659655.1 Bacteroidaceae bacterium
GTATAGGCGCTATCCGAGCAGTAGCCGTTTAGAAAGACACAAGAATCAATCGATACGATATCGCCGTCTTTCAGCACTTGCTTCTCGGACGGAATGCCATGCACCACTTGCTCATTGACGGAAGTACAAAGCGTAGCCGGAAAGCCCTCATAGCCCAAACAAGCCGGGATACCACCATTGTCCTTGATAAACTCAAAGGCAATCTTGTCCAACTGTGCTGTCGTGACTCCGGGTTGAATAGCTTTCGCTACCTCGGCATATGTCCGCCCCAGCAAGTCGTTACTGGCACGCAAGAGTTCTACCTCTTCGTCAGTCTTAAGGAAAATCATCGTAGATTACCTATTCCAAATTAATATGCCATCGCACCCGAACGCCCTTTGATACGCATACCGGAATCAAAGAAACCATCGTAGTGACGCATCAACAAGTGACTTTCAATCTGCTGAAGGGTATCAAGAATAACGCCCACCATAATGAGCAACGAGGTACCACCAAAGAACTGTGCAAATCCCATACTAACACCGAACAAACGAGCAAAAGCCGGCAAAATGGCAATCAAAGCGAGCAAGATTGAACCCGGAAGAGTAATACGCGACATAATCGTGTCGATATACTCAGCAGTCTTCTTACCCGGTTTAACGCCCGGAATAAAACCGTTGTTCAGTTTGAGATTCTCCGCAATCTGCATAGGATTGATAATGATAGCGGTATAGAAATAGGTAAACGCCACAATCAAAACGGCAAATACCAAGTTATACCAAAAACCATTGTTGTCCATAAATGCACGCACGAAGGCATTGCTGCCGTCGGCACGGAAACCTACAATAGCGATAGGAATAAACATAATCGCCTGGGCGAAGATGATAGGCATCACATTGGCAGCATTAACCTTAAGCGGGATATACTGACGAACGCCTCCGTACTGCTTATTACCCTGAATACGCTTTGCATACTGTACTGGGATCTTACGCGTACCCTGCACCAACATAATCGCAAATGCGAACACAAAGAGCAGGATAACCACCTCAAGCAGGAAGACAATCAGACCGCCACCTGCATCGTTCAAACGGCTGGAGAACTCCTGAATCAATGCACCCGGGAAACGAGCGATGATACCAATCAAGATGATAAAGGAAATACCGTTTCCGATACCACGGTCGGTAATACGCTCACCCAACCACATAACAAACATAGAGCCTGCGCAGAGCAGAATAGTGGACGAGATTGTAAACCAGTTGAAGCCGATAGCCAACGGCTGACCTGCCTGTGCCATCTGTACCGAGAGGTTCACCAAATAACTGGGACCTTGGAACAGAAGGATAGCCACCGTCAGGTAGCGCGTAATCTGGTTCATCTTCTGACGCCCGGACTCGCCCTCTTTCTGCATCTTCTGGAAGTAAGGCACTGCAATAGTAAGCAGTTGGATTACGATCGATGCAGAGATGTAAGGCATAATACCAAGCGCAAAGATAGATGCATTGGAGAACGCACCGCCGGAGAACATATCCAACAGTGCCATCAAGCCGCCTGCAGTCTGGTTATGCAGAGCAGAAAGTGCCGAGGGGTCAATACCCGGAAGGACAATAAAAGACCCGAAACGGTAGATAAGAACGAACAAAAGCGTTATACCCAACCGATTTCGAAGATCTTCAATCTTCCAGATATTTTTACATGTTTCAATAAATTTCATACTTTGCGTTTTTAACTGAAACATTGGTACAAGCGGATTTTGCCCGCTCATACCAATACTCCTCGGTTAACTTAGATCTTTTCTATTGTACCACCTGCAGCGGTAATAGCCTCTTCTGCAGATTTGCTGAAAGCGTGTGCCTTAACGGTGAGTTTTGCAGTCAGCGTGCCATTGCCAAGAATTTTAACAAGGGCTTTCTTGCTTACAAAACCCGCCTCGTGCAACTCTGCTACGCCAATTTCAGTCAAGTTCTTTGCCTCAGCCAATGCCTGAAGAGCAGAAAGGTTAATAGCCTTATACTCTACACGATTGATATTCTTGAAGCCGAACTTAGGCAAACGACGCTGCATAGGCATCTGACCACCTTCGAAACCAATCTTCTTCGAATAGCCGGAACGCGACTTTGCACCCTTATGACCACGGGTAGAGGTTCCACCGAGCCCCGAACCGGCACCACGACCGATACGCTTTGCGGTTTTGACCGAACCTGCGGCAGGAGTTAAATTATGAAGTTCCATAATTCTTTGTTTTACTAATTAATCAATAACTTTAACCAAATGTTTTACTTTCTCTACCATTCCGAGAATAGCAGGGTTAGCCTCGTGCTCGACGATGGCATTGATCTTGCGCAAACCAAGAGCCTGCATAGTCTCTTTCTGCACTTTCGGGCAGCGGATAATGCTGCGTACTTGTTGAATCTTAATTGTTGCCATAGTAATCACGAAATTAACCGTTAAACACTGTCGACAGGCTCACACCACGGTTCTGAGCAACCGTACGCGCATCACGCAACTCTGCGAGAGCGGCAACAGTAGCCTTAACAAGGTTGTGAGGGTTAGACGAGCCTTTTGCCTTAGCGAGGACATCCGTAACACCTACAGACTCCAAAACGGCACGCATGGCACCACCTGCCTTCACACCGGTACCGGTAGTAGCGGGCTGAATATAGACGCGTGCGCCGCCAAATTTAGCATACTGCTCGTGAGGAATAGTACCTTTCAAAACAGGTACTTGGATAAGGTTCTTCTTGGCAGCCTCAGTAGCCTTAGAAATAGCAGCGGTAACTTCGCCTGCCTTACCCAAACCATATCCTACAATGCCGTTTCCATCACCAACTACAACGATAGCAGCGAAGGTAAATGTACGACCACCTTTCGTAACTTTGGTTACGCGGTTAACTGCAACGAGGCGCTCCTTGAGCTCCAAGTCTTGTGTTGATTTAACTCGATTCATCTTCGTATCGTTGTATTAGAATTTGAGACCTGCTTCACGAGCAGCATCTGCCAATGATTGAACACGACCATGATAGAGGTAGCCGTTACGGTCGAAAACAACCTCCTCAACGCCTGCTTTCTTAGCGGCTTCGGCAATTGCTTTACCTACCAATGCAGCCTTCTCGCTCTTGGTAATTTTATCTTTGATTCCGAGCGACGATGCACTTGCCAAAGTAACGCCCTTCAGGTCATCAATAACCTGTGCGTAAATTTGGCTGTTGCTGCGGAATACGGTCAGACGAGGACGCTCAGCGGTACCCGATACCTTTGCACGGATCGAGGCTTTAATCTTAAGTCTTCTTGCAATTTTCTGAATCATAATACTTCCTTTCTATTATTTACCAGCCGACTTACCTGCCTTACGACGAACAACTTCACCCTGGAAGCGAACACCCTTACCTTTATAAGGCTCCGGACGACGGAATGAACGAATCTTGGCGCATACTTGACCGAGGAGTTGCTTATCAGCAGACTCAAGGATAACAAGCGGGTTCTGGTTACGCTCCGATTTGGTCTCGACCTTAATTTCCTTAGGCAAACCCAAGTAGATAGGGTGTGTATAACCCAAAGCGAAGTTCAACACCTGAGGTTGTGCCAACTCCACACGGAAACCGACACCGACCAACTCAAGCACTTTCTTGTAGCCGTCGTGAACGCCAACAACCATATTATGAATCAAAGCACGATACAGACCGTGTTTTGCACGACTTTCTTTTTCATCATTCGGACGAGTAACATGGCACACACCATCCTCTACGGTAACCGTAATCAGAGGATCGACTGCTTGGGTCAACTCACCCTTAGGACCCTTAACCGTTACTACATTCTCGGGGCTGACCGTTACGGTTACACCTGCAGGGATTGCGATAGGTAATTTACCAATTCTTGACATAGTCTTTTCCTCCTTACATTAGTAAACATAACAAATCACCTCACCACCGAGTTGCTGACCAAGGGCTTCCTTGTTGGTCATCACACCTTTAGAGGTAGAGAGAATAGCGATACCCAAGCCATTCAGCACGCGAGGCATCTCACGATAGCCCACATACTTACGAAGACCGGGGGTCGACACGCGTTGTAAACTCTTGATGGCGTTAACTTTGTTAACCGGATCATACTTCAAGGCAATCTTGATAGTACCTTGAGGCCCATCTTCCACGAACTTGTAGGAAAGGATGTAACCTTTCTCAAACAAGATACGGGTGATCTCTTTCTTCAGATTCGAAGCAGGCACCTCAACTACGCGGTGACCGGCCTTGATTGCATTTCTGAGACGAGTCAGATAATCTGCGATAGGATCTGTCATAAATGTTTGTTGTTAAATTAATCCCGCCTTCCGGGACAATATTTAATAATAAAATTGTTTTGTCGTCGACATCCTTGCGGACGGCACAACCTAATTTTAACTACAAATATCATGCCATAGTTATCTCACGGAACAACCAAATAGGTTTTTCCTGCAAAGAAACCATGTCGGACACTTGCAGCGCAGAAAAGGCAGCCTGCTCGCTCACAAAAATGCCAAAGACTATACGATAGTCCCGGAGAAGCCTGAAAAACTCCTCCGGGGCATATTGTATTCCTTACCAACTTGCTTTCTTCACTCCCGGGATAAGGCCTTTGGAAGCCATCTCACGGAACTGAATACGACTCAAGCCGAATGCACGCATATAGCCTTTCGGACGACCCGTAATCTTGCAACGATTGTGCAGACGAACAGGGCTGGCGTTCTTAGGCAGCGATTGGAGACCGATATAGTCGCCATCCTTGAGGAGTTGCGCACGCTTTGCAGCATATTTAGCCACCAGCGCAGCACGCTTAACCTCGCGGGCTTTCATTGATTCTTTTGCCATAGTGATGATTACTTTTTGAATGGTAAACCAAACTCACGCAACAGAGCAAAACCCTCTTCGTCGGTCTGCGCCGTAGTAACGAACGTGATGTTCATACCCAGCAGTTTGGTGATGTTATCGATGTTAATTTCGGGGAAAATAATCTGCTCTTGGATACCGAGCGTATAGTTTCCGCGTCCATCCATCTTGTTCTCAATACCCTTGAAGTCGCGGATACGGGGCAGAGCCACGCGAACCAGACGCTCCAAGAACTCGTACATACGCTCGCCACGGAGAGTAACGCGTACGCCGATCGGCATCTTCTTACGAACCTTAAAGTTGGCGATATCCTTCTTGGAAGTAGTAGCGACAGCCTTCTGACCTGCGATAGCAGTCATCTCTGCCTGTGCGACATCGATGATTTTCTTATCGGCTACAGCCTCGCCCAAGCCCTGATTGAGGACAATCTTCGTGAGTTTCGGGCACTGCATTACTGTAGTGTAGTTGAACTCTTTCATCAAGATAGGAACGATACGCTCCTGATAATCTTGTTTTAGACTTGCTGTATTCATCACTATAGTTCCTTTCCGGATTTTTTAGATACACGGACCAACTTACCATCCTTCTCGATACGACCTACGCGAACCGGTTTGCCGTTCTCAACGGGGTTGAGGTTCGAGATATGGATAGAAGCCTCCTGTTTAACAATACCACCTTGTGGGTTCTTTGCATTAGGTTTGGTACTCTTCGATACCATGTTCAAACCCTCTACGATAGCACGCTGCTTATCTACAAGCACCTCCAGCACACGGCCGGTCTTGCCTTTGTCAGCACCCGCATTTACATAGACGGTATCACCTTTCTTAATATGTAATTTTGCCATTACTGTAATAATTTAGATGATTAAAGCACTTCAGGTGCCAATGAGATAATCTTCATGTTCGTTTGACGGAGTTCACGAGCCACAGGGCCGAAGATACGCGAGCCGCGGAGTTCACCGGCATTCGAGATAAGCACGCAGGCATTATCATCGAAACGGATATAACTGCCATCCGCACGGCGTACTTCTTTCTTCACACGCACAACGATTGCACGGCTAACCGTACCATCCTTGATGTCCGACGAAGGAATAACACCCTTAACTGCTACAACGATGGTGTCTCCAAGGGTGGCGTAACGCTTCTTGGTTCCGCCCAGTACACGGATACACAATGCCTCTTTAGCACCGGAGTTATCCGCAACCGTAAGTCTTGATTCTTGCTGTATCATAATTACTTAGCCCTTTCGATAATTTGAGTTAGACGCCAACGAACAGTTTTGCTCAAAGGACGAGTTTCCATGATACGAACGGTATCGCCGATACCGCACTCGTTCTTCTCGTCATGAACATGGAACTTGCGAGTTTTATTGACAAACTTGCCATAGATGGGGTGTTTCTCTTTCCACTTAACGGCTACGACAATAGTCTTATCCATCTTGTTGGAAACGACAACGCCCACACGCTCTTTTCTTAAATTTCTTGTTTCCATTTCACTGCGTTTTTACTTGGTTAATTCTCTTGCACGAAGTTCTGTTGCAAGACGCGCGATTGTCTTACGAGCAACCTTAATCTGCAACGGATTGTCAAGCGGAGAAATGCTGTGATTCAGTTTCAAGCGAACGAGTGCATCTTTCTCTGCAGCCAAACGCTCTTGGATCTCAGCGGTTGTTAATTCTTTAATTTCTGCTGTTTTCATATCCTAATTAAACATTTTGGGTTGGGTCGTAATCACGTCTTACGACAAATTTGGTAGTGATAGGAAGTTTCTGTGCTGCCAAACGAAGCGCCTCTTTGGCTACCTCATAAGGAACGCCGTCTACCTCGAAGATAATGCGACCGGGAGCCAATGGAACAACGAATCCTTCAGGAGCACCTTTACCTTTACCCATACGGACATCCAAAGGTTTCTTTGTGATAGGTTTATCCGGGAAAACGCGAATCCATACTTGACCTTGACGCTGCATGTAACGAGTTACTGCAACACGGGCTGCTTCGATTTGACGACCAGTCAACCAAATAGTACCAAGCGACTTGATACCGAACGAGCCGAATGCCAGCTCATTACCGCGCTGCGCAATACCCTTGATACGGCCTTTTTGCGAACGGCGGAATTTTGTCTTTTTAGGTTGTAACATAACTGTTGTAATCTACAAATCGGTTAAACTTATTGTTTTTTGTTTCTGCGGAAACCGCCCTTACGATCCCCATCACGACGGTCTTGACGACGATCACCGCCACGACCCTCTTGCTTCTGGGTAAAATTAGGAGCGAGGTCCTTCTTGCCATAGACTTCACCACGGCAGATCCAAACCTTAACACCGATAACACCTACCTTGGTGTGAGCACCAATCTGGCAGTAGTCGATGTCAGCACGCAGCGTGTGCAGAGGAGTACGCCCTTCTTTGTACATCTCTTTGCGAGCCATCTCGGCACCATTCAGACGACCGCTGACCTGTACCTTGATACCCTCAGCTCCCATACGCATGGTGGAAGCGATGGCCATCTTAACGGCACGACGGTAAGCAATTTTGCCCTCCAATTGGCGAGCAATCTTGGTAGCTACGATGGTAGCATCGAGTTCCGGACGCTTAACCTCGAAGATGTTGATTTGAACATCTTGCTTGGTAATTTTTTTCAGTTCCTCCTTCAATTTGTCAACCTCTTGTCCACCCTTACCGATAATGAAACCGGGGCGAGCGGTGCAGACAGTAACAGTCACAAGTTTCAGAGTTCTTTCGATAACGATACGAGAAATACCAGCTTCAGCAAGACGGACATTGAGGTACTCACGAATCTTGGTATCCTCTACAATGGTATCCCCGTAATTCTTACCGCCAAACCAGTTGGAATCCCAACCGCGAACAATGCCGAGGCGGTTTGCTATAGGATTAATTTTCTGTCCCATTTTGTTGATTACTTTTCAGCGTTAGTATTTTTGGTATCTACGAATACAGTAATATGGTTGGAGCGTTTGCGCACACGGTAGCCGCGACCTTGAGGAGCGGTCAGAAGACGCTTAAGCATCATACCACCGTCAACCGTAATATTACTTACATATAGCGTTTCTTGGTCAGCCTTTTTGCCGGTCTTGGTCTCCCAGTTGGCAATAGCCGATTTCAGAACTTTTTCCATAGCGCGCGATGCCTCTCGTGTAGAGAAATGCAAAGCACCCAGTGCACGGTTCACTTCCATACCACGAATCATGTCAGCAACAAGGCGCATTTTGCGTGGAGAGGTAGGAACGTTATTGAGCTTGGCAAAGTATTGACTCTTGCGAGCCTCTTTCATTGCTTCTGCTGTATTATGTTTTCTAGCACCCATTTTGAATTCTAAAATTTAATTTGTTGTTTTAATGATTCAATGGATTACTTCTTGTTGTTGCCGGCGTGTCCACGGAAGGTACGCGTAGGAGCGAACTCGCCCAACTTGTGTCCTACCATGTTCTCGGTAACATAAACAGGAATGAATTTGTTTCCATTGTGAACTGCAATCGTATGACCTACAAAATCAGGAGAAATCATCGATGCGCGGCTCCAAGTCTTGACAACCTCTTTCTTGCCCGACTCATTCATAGCCAGCACCTTATCCTCCAACTTGACATTGATAAACGGTCCTTTTTTCAATGAACGACTCATAAATGTTGTGATTTTAATAGGTTATTTCTTTCTTCTCTCGATTATGAACTGATTGCTCTGGTTCTTCGGGTGACGCGTCTTGTAACCCTTAGCGAGCAAGCCCTTACGTGAACGAGGATGTCCACCGGAAGCACGACCTTCACCACCACCCATCGGGTGATCTACAGGGTTCATAACAACACCACGGTTGCGAGGACGACGACCGAGCCAACGGCTACGACCTGCCTTACCGCTTTTCTCCAAAGCGTGGTCGCTATTGCCGACTACACCAACGGTAGCCTTGCATGCTGCCAGCACCTTGCGCAATTCGCCTGAAGGCAACTTGATGATTGCATACTTGTCCTCACGAGAAGACAGTTGTGCAAACACACCTGCCGAACGAACCATGCAAGCACCCTGACCCGGACGGAGCTCAATGTTGTGAATGAGCGTACCGAGAGGAATGTTTGCCATCGGAAGGGCGTTACCTACTTCAGGAGCAGCCTCTGCTCCCGACATAACCGTTTGACCTACTTGCAGTCCGTTAGGTGCAAGAATATAACGCTTCTCGCCATCAGCATAGAACAAGAGTGCGATACGAGCCGAGCGGTTAGGATCGTACTCAATCGTCTTTACTGTAGCGGGTACACCATCTTTGTTGCGTTTGAAGTCAATTACACGATATTTCTGCTTGTGTCCGCCGCCGATATAACGCATGGTCATCTTACCAACATGGTTACGACCACCCGTCTTGCGCTTACCAAACACAAGAGATTTCTCCGGTGCACTTGCGGTAATTGTCTCAAATGCGCCGATAACTTTGTGTCGTTGCCCCGGTGTAGTGGGCTTAAATTTACGTACAGCCATCTTTAGATATTGCTATAAAAATCGATTGTTTCACCTTCTTTCAATGTCACAATAGCCTTCTTGTAAGCCTGTTGTGCACCACGCAGCAAACCGCTCTTGGTATAGCGTTTTTTGAGTTTGGGAGCAACAATCAAGGTGTTTACATCCACTACCTGTACATTGTACATTTCTTCTACTGCCTTTTTGATTTCTACCTTGTTGGCAGTACGCTCAACGCGAAAGCCATAACGATTCAACTTTTCGCCTGCAGCGGTCATCTTCTCGGTGACGATAGGTTTGATAATAATTGCCATAGTGAACCTCCTTATGCATTAAAAGTTGCCTCGATAGCAGCCGCCGAAGCCTCGGTGAAGACTACTACATTCGCGTTCATAATAGTATAGGTATTCAACTCGTTAACCGAAACGATGTTGGTTTTCTGCAAGTTAGCAGCCGATTTGCAAGCGTTCTCGTTTGCACCATTGAGTACAAAGAGTACCTTCTTGCCTGCCACCTTCAAGTTGTTCAAAACCTCTACCATTGCCTTGGTCTTAGGTGCATCAAAGTTGAGTGCATCCAACACAATGATTTGGTCTTGCTTTGCACGAAGGCTGAGTGCCGACTTACGAGCCAATTGTTTCACCTTGCGGTTGAGTTTGAAATCATAACTGCGAGGTACGGGGCCAAAGATAGTACCACCACCTACGCGAACAGGAGATTTCATATCACCCGGACGAGCGCCACCGCCGCCCTTCTGACGACCCAACTTACGAGTAGAGTGAGCATTTTCGCTACGCTGTTTAGCCTTGGCTGTACCCTGACGGTTGTTAGCCAGATATTGCTTAACATCCAAGTAGATAGCGTGGTCGTTAGGCTCGATAGCGAAGATAGTGTCGTTGAGGACAATCTTCTTGCCGGTTTCCTTGCCGGCTTGATTCAAAATACTAAGTTCCATAACACTAATTACTTGTTGATAACGACGATAGAATTTTTAGCACCCGGAATACTACCCTTGACCATAATCAAGTTGTACTCGGGGATCACTTTGAGAACGACGAGGTTCTGAACAGTAACACGGTCTTGACCCATGTGACCACCCATACGGGTACCCGGGAACACACGGCTAGGATATGCACAAGCACCTACAGAACCCGGCGCACGCAGACGGTCGTCCTGACCGTGTGTAGACTGACCTACACCGCCGAATCCGTGGCGTTTTACAACACCTTGGAAACCTTTACCTTTGGAAGTACCAATCACATCTACATACTGGTTCTCTTCGAACACATCTGCAACGGTGATGGTATCACCCAATTTGAGTTCCTTGTCGAACTCATCAAATTCAGCGAGGTGACGCATCGGTTGTACCCCTGCCGCCTTGAAATGACCTGCTTCAGCCTTGTTGGTGTGCTTCTCGCTCTTCTGCATGAAGCCTACCTGAACAGCCTCGTAGCCGTCTTTTTCTACGGTTTTCAGTTGGGTAACAACGCAAGGACCTGCCTCGATGACGGTGCATGGGATATTCTTGCCATCAGCACCGAATACGGAAGTCATTCCGATTTTCTTTCCTAATAATCCTGGCATTTTTGCTAAGTTGTTAGTTTTATTAATTTGTTTTCCGCTCTCGCCCGCGGACCGGACACCTTCACCCGAAGATTACTTGGTCGAGTAGCCGAGGGAAGCGGTTGTTAAGATAATTGACAATTGTGTAACGGCCAATGCAATTAAATAACGGCCAATGCAATTAAATAAGAGAATGGAATATATAAAAGAGAGGAAAAATCCCAATCGCTTATATTGTATGCCTTACGCATTAATCTCTTGTATGCCTTATGCCTTGATCTCTACTTCCACACCGCTGGCGAGTTCGAGTTTCATCAGCGCCTCGATGGTCTTGGGGTTGGCATTGTAGATGTCGATCAGACGCTTGTACGAAGAGAGCTCGAATTGCTCGCGGCTCTTCTTGTTAACGAAGGTCGAACGGTTCACCGTGAAGATACGCTTGTGCGTAGGCAATGGAATAGGACCACTGATAACTGCACCCGTAGCCTTAACGGTCTTAACGATTTTCTCTGCCGACTTGTCCACCAAGTTGTGGTCGAAAGATTTCAGTTTGATACGAATTTTTTGACTCATGTCAGTAATAAATGTTTGTATTATTTTGTATATTCACAGGTAGAGCGCGAAGAGCCTAAAGAGTCATTTGCTTAGAACAACTCGCTCCCCACCCCGAAGCACTCCCGAAGGAACGCCCGAAAAAAAGCATAGCGATGTATGCGTGCGAGCACAAAAGTGCCGCACGCATACCCCACAAAAATTATACCAAATCGGCACGACCACCGCATTCTGTGAGCACTGCCTTAGCGATTGCGCTCGAAACAGCCTCATAATGCGAGAACTCCATGCTCGAAGTTGCACGACCCGAAGTAATGGTACGAAGGGCAGTCACATAACCGAACATCTCGCTCAAAGGCACTTTAGCCTTCACGATACGAGCACCGGTACGCGCGGTATCCATACCCTCAACCTGTCCGCGACGCTTGGTCAAGTCGCCGATGACATCACCCATGTTCTCTTCCGGTGTTACCACCTCAACCTTCATAATAGGCTCCATAAGAACAGGTTTCGCCTTTACGCAGGCGTTCTTGAATGCCATCTGTGCGCAGACCTCGAACGACAACTGGTCGGAGTCAACGGGGTGGAAACTACCATCGATAACCGTAACCTTCAGTTGGTCAACCGGATAGCCTGCCAATACACCATTCTTCATAGCGGCTTGGAAGCCCTTCTCGATAGACGGGATATATTCCTTAGGAATGTTACCGCCCTTGACCTCGTTAACGAACTGAAGACCACCTTGGAAGTCGGGATCTGCAGGCTCTACGCGAACAAACATATCCGCAAACTTACCACGACCACCGGATTGCTTCTTATAGGTCTCACGGAGCTCAACCGGCATCGAGATAGCCTCGCGGTAAGCCACCTGAGGACGACCTTGATTACACTCTACCTTGAACTCACGCTTCAGACGGTCGATAATGATTTCGAGGTGCAACTCACCCATACCCGAGATAACGGTTTGACCCGTTTGCTCGTCGGTCTTAACGGTGAAGGTCGGGTCCTCTTCTGCCAACTTCTGCAGACCTACGCCGAGTTTGTCGAGGTCAGCCTGGCTCTTCGGCTCAACCGATACACCGATCACAGGTGCAGGGAACTCGATAGCCTCCAATACGATAGGATGCTCCTCATCGCAGAGGGTATCACCCGTACGGATGTCCTTGAAGCCCACACCGGCTCCGATATCACCGGCAGCGATGAAGTCTACCGGGTTCTGGTGGTTGGAGTGCATCTGGAAGATACGCGAGATACGCTCTTTCTTACCCGAACGGGGGTTGTAGACATACGAACCTGCCTCCAACTTACCCGAATAAACACGGAAATAACAGAGACGACCTACATACGGGTCGGTAGCAATCTTAAAGGCAAGAGCGCAAAGCGGCTCGTCATCTTCCGGCTTACGGCAAATCTTCTCGTCGTTACGCGGGTCTGTACCATCTATCTCCGGGGTATCTAAGGGACTGGGCAGGTAAGCGCAGACTGCATCCAACATTGTCTGCACGCCCTTGTTCTTGAACGAAGAACCGCAGATAACGGGGAAGATATGCATAGCGATAGTACCCTTGCGGATCGCTGCACGAATCTCGTCCTCCGTAATAGTGGAAGGATCAGAGAAGTACTTCTCCATCAGCGTATCATCGAACTCTGCGCAAGTCTCGAGCATCTTATCACGCCACTCCTCAGCCTCAGCCTGGAGCTCTGCGGGGATATCATATACCTCGTATTCAGCACCCATGGTCTCATCATGCCACAGGATAGCCTTCATCTTAATAAGGTCTACTACACCCTTGAAGGTCTCCTCGTTTCCGACAGGGATTTGGATAGGGCAAGGAGTAGCACCGAGCACCTCTTTGATCTGACGAACTACATCGAAGAAGTTGGCACCCGAACGGTCCATCTTATTGATATAGCAGATACGAGGCACATTGTACTTATCAGCCTGACGCCATACCGTCTCCGACTGAGGTTGCACACCACCGACGGCGCACAAAGTCATCACAGCACCATCCAAGATACGCAGCGAACGCTCAACCTCTACGGTAAAGTCCACGTGCCCCGGAGTGTCTATCAAGTTGATTTTGTACTTGTCGCCATTGTAGGGCCAATAGGTAGTGGTAGCAGCAGAGGTAATCGTAATACCACGCTCCTGCTCCTGAACCATCCAGTCCATCGTTGCGGCACCATCGTGTACCTCACCAATCTTGTGCGTAAGACCTGTATAGTACAGGATACGCTCCGAAGTGGTGGTCTTACCGGCATCGATGTGCGCCATGATACCGATGTTTCTGTTTAATTTTAGATCGTGTTTAGCCATTTGTGTAAACCGTTAGTGTCTAAATTAGAAGCGGAAATGTGCGAATGCACGGTTAGCCTCAGCCATACGGTGCATATCCTCTTTGCGTTTGAAGGCACCACCCTGGTTGTTGTAAGCATCCATAATCTCGGCTGCGAGTTTCTCTGCCATCGAATGACCGCCACGCTTACGCGCGAACGCGATCATATTCTTCATAGCAATCGAACCCTTACGGTCAGCACGAATCTCAGTAGGCACCTGGAAAGTAGCACCACCGATACGCTTGGATTTCACCTCTACCAAAGGAGTGATGTTGTCGAGGGCTTGTTTCCAGATGTCCAAAGCGGTCTTGTCCTCCGACTTTGCCTTCTGTTCTACCAAACCCAGCGCGGTATAGAACACACCATAAGAGGTGTTCTTCTTACCATCGAGCATAAGGTGGTTCACAAACTTAGCCACCATAACCTCTCCATAAACGGGATCCGGAAGGATAACGCGTTTTGTTGGTTTTGCTTTTCTCATTGTTGTTAATTTGTTTTTGTGTGGTTGTAATCGCTTCAGCCAATTTACTCCTTTGCCCGCGGCTTGCTTACTCGCTCTGCCGGCGCAAATTCTTCTACTTTGACTTACTCAACCGAATCAACCCTGTTAAAATCTTCCCAAAGTATGGGAACGCTTAGTTAGTTAATGATTTCAGAACTTCGTGGAACGAATTACTTCTTCGCTTTCGGGCGCTTAGCACCGTACTTACTACGACGCTGCAGGCGGTTAGCCACACCTGCTGTATCCAGCGTACCACGAACGATGTGATAACGCACACCCGGAAGATCCTTAACACGACCACCACGCACCATTACGATGCTGTGCTCCTGCAAGTTGTGACCCTCACCCGGAATGTAAGCATTCACCTCCTTTTGGTTCGTCAGACGAACACGAGCCACCTTACGCATTGCGGAGTTAGGCTTCTTAGGAGTGGTAGTGTACACACGCACACATACACCACGACGCTGAGGGCAACTGTCCAACGCAGGGCTCTTGCTCTTGTCGATAAGTTCTGCTCTTCCTTTTCTAACTAATTGTTGAATTGTAGGCATTGTAACTTGTTTTTGTTATTACTGTTAGTTCTTATATCCGCTATTTCAGCCGCATTCAAGCCCGATTCGCACGGGGCGAACGGGCACAATACGCCGAAAAAGCATGCAAAGGTACGGCTTTTTTATGATATATGCAAATAGTTGCCTGCATTTTCTATATATTTTTTCATTAGCAAGCCATTTTCGGGGTAGAAGACAACGCTATGAAAAACACCGGATTACAGAAAGTTGGTTCGGGAGTGGTTCGGGACAGTTCTAATTATGAATTGTTTCTAATTATGAATTACGAATAATGAATGATGAACTGTCTTAAGTTCACATTAGAAGTGCAACAAATGCTTTTCTGTTTAGTATGTGATTACACCCCTGTAACACTAAACTGAATCTAAAAAT
>CAVKVE010000003.1:0-2295 GCA_963659655.1 Bacteroidaceae bacterium
ATACAAGTGGTCGTTTCGGAGAGGAAGGCATACTTCGAAATGTTAGGGGCGTCACATTACGATGTGTTACCGGATAGAATCCCTATAAATAGGGATTGCGGAAGAAAAAAAAATGATGTAATTTTGCGCGGAATTTAGTAAAATGGGGAGAATATAGAGAGTGCATACAGAAAACATACGGAGAACATACGGAGATGGTTCGGGAATAGAAAGGGAAATTACACAAAAATGAACGAGAAAAAAGAGATATTGGTGGCCGTTGTCGGAAGCAAAAACAGCGGGAAAAGCGCCATGACAGAAGCCCTGCGGCAAGAAGCTGCATGGACCGGCAAACCGATGGTTTTCGAAGAAATACACGACCTCGACAACCTGCACGGACACGCCTACGACGTGGTGCTGCAAGTGGTGGATTCAACCCATCTGGAAGAAAGCCTGCTGCTGACCCCGCACATCATCGATGAACAAGAGAAAATAGTCATCGCACTAAACCGATACGATCAACTGCTGAAAAGCAAACACTCGATAGACCTGCCCAAAATGCAAGACCTGATGGGCGTTCCGCTCGCATTGGTGAGCGCCGGACAAGGACGAGGCATCGGCGAAGTGCTGCACCTGATAGAACAGACCCACAACGCACCCGCCGTGACTGACCACCCTGTGTATCACGCATGGGAACAACACGATGAGGACGCCTACCGAGGCTATGTGCATGGCGTGCTGATGCAGACCCTGCTGCACCCGAAAGACGACAAACACAGCAGCCGATTGGAGCGTATCGACAAGATACTGACCAACAAATGGACCGGATTCCCGATACTGGCAGTGATACTGTTCGTGGTTTTTGAATGCACCTTCACACTCGGCGAACCGCTGCAAGACCTGCTGCAGAAAGGCATCGACGCACTATACGCACTATGCATGGCACACCTGCCCGAAGGATGGATGGCGAGCCTGCTGGGCGACGGTATCATACAAGGCGTCGGCTCGCTGCTGACCGCACTGCCGAACATTATCATCCTGTTCTTCTTCCTATCGCTGATGGAAGACACGGGCTATATGGCGCGCGTGGCGTTCCTGATGGACGGAATGATGCACCGACTCGGACTGCACGGGCGCTCGTTCATCCCGATGTTGATGGGATTTGACTGCAACGTGCCTGCCATAATGGCCGCAAAAGATATAAAAGACCCGAAAGACCGCGCGCTGACGATGCTGATGGTGCCCTTTATGTCCTGCTCGGCACGGCTGCCGGTGTATATTCTGTTTATCGACGCATTTTTCGAAAACTACAAGGCTATCGTGCTGCTGTCACTCTACCTGCTGGGCATACTGATGAGCTTCGGATTTGCCTTTATCATGAAGAAAACCAAATGGTTCCGCAAGCCGGCAGATGATATGGTGAACGAGCTGCCGGATTTCCGTATGCCGACTTGGAAAAGCATCGGCGGACACATCTGGTACCGTGTGTCGGACTTCCTGAAAAAGATTTCGACCGTGGTGCTGTGTGCTTCGGTGATAATTTGGGCGTTGGAATACTTCCCCGCAGGCGACCTCGACCACATAGAGACCTCGTGGCTGGCAGCGATCGGACAATTTATTGAACCCGTGATGCGGCCGCTCGGATTTGACTGGAAAATGTCGGTATGTCTGCTGACGGGACTGCCCGCCAAAGAGGCCATTGCGGCGACCTTCGCCATCCTATTCGGCGGCGATATGTCCGCCACTGCACTGACCCCCGTGGGAGCATACGCGTTTCTGGTATTTACCCTACTCTATTTCCCCTGCGTCGCCACGATAGCAACCATTCGGCGAGAGATAAACTGGAAATGGGCGACCTTTACGGTGGTCCATTCGATTGCCGTCGCATGGCTCGCCGCATTGGTGGTGTATCAGGTTGGTAATCTGATAGTCGGGTAGCTGCAAAGGGGGAGGCAGAAGGGGCGTGGTAGGCGTACGAGAGGGGCGTGGTATAGTTTTTGCGGCGGACAAAGGGATATGGGGCAGAAGATACTCGTCATAATACTGATTCTATGCGCCATTGCAGGCGTGGGATGGTCGGTGCATAAACAACGACATCAACGATGCGAGGGGGCAGACGGGTGCAAAGACTGCCCGCTATCGGGGGAATGTAAGAAAAAAGGCAATGACAACAAAAGGACATAAAAGGCGGAACGAGCGTTTACCTAAGGCGTTGGTTCGGGAAATAGCGGAACGACTGATGGCGTTCGGCTTCTGCCTGTTCTTTGTATTAGGCGGCGCCGGATTCACCCTATCGCACTACTGCTGCGGGCATTG
>CAVKVE010000003.1:2619-17341 GCA_963659655.1 Bacteroidaceae bacterium
GGTACTCCAACAGGTGTGCCGATGGCTGATTTAGGAGATGTATTGAGCGTCTTTTTGCAAGGGTAAGACAGACTTACGGCAAAAAGGCGGGGAAATGGGCGAAACCGCCCACCCCCTGCTCAACGAGGGCATGGACACACAAATACATCAACGAATCAACCTATATGAAACGGATTTTTCTAATTCTTTTCCTATTTATATATACTATGGGAGCGATGGCTCGCATAGAGGGCGTCGTGCTGGATGACACGGGGGAGAGCCTCGTGGGCGCCAATGTGTATTGGGCCGGCACGAGCCATGGGACAACCACCGACGCCGACGGGAAATTCGGCATAGACACGGACCGCAACACCAAAAAATTGGTGGTGTCGTATATGGGCTACCACAACGACACAACCGAAGTGAGCGGGCATGAGGCACTGACCATTGTGCTGGTGAGCGACTTGGTGCTGAACGAAGTGACCATAACGGAACGGCAAATGGCCGTACTGCGCAGCCGCATGGCCGCCTTTGATACGCAGACACTCGGCACAGGCGAACTATTCAAAGCCGCCTGCTGCAACCTGAGCGAGGCATTCGAGACCAACCCGTCGGTGGATGTCGCCTACGCTGACGCTGCCACCGGAGCGAAACAGATACGACTGCTCGGACTGAGCGGCACCTACGTGCAACTGCTCGCCGAAAACACCCCTGCCGTGCGGGGACTGGCGCAATCGTTCGGGCTGGCCTACATACCCGGAACATGGATGCAATCGGTGCAAGTGAGCAAAGGCGCCTCATCGGTGATAAACGGATACGAAGCCACCACGGGACAGATAAATGTGGAATACCTGAAACCGCAAAGCCAAAAACCGATAGCGGTGAATGCGATGCTCAACAGCGAACTGCACCCCGAAGTGAATGCAGAGGGAGGCTGGAAAATTCGCCTGCAAGACAGCACGAAACACAAAGAGCTGGCTACGGGGCTGATGGCACACTATGAGCAGGGATTTCTGTCGATGGACGACAACAAAGACGGATTTGCCGATATGCCCAAGAGCCAAAACGCCAACATAGCCAACCGCTGGTATTACAAACAAGACGGATACATCTTTCAGGCAATGGTGCGGGGACTGTACGACCACCGGCGAGGCGGACAGACTGCGATGCACAGCGACATAGAACACCCTTATCGAATCGACCTGCGCACCTACCGAATCGACGGATTTATGAAGAACGGCATCATCTTCGATCCGATAAACGGCACCTCGCTCGGTATCATTGCCGCCGCCTCGTATCACAACCAAGCGAACCGCTACGGAGAACGGCTGTGGGACGCAGCACAGACCAATGCGTATCTGAACACCATATTCGAAAAGAACTGGCGGCAACCGCTGCACGGAGTGGAACACAAACTATCGACCGGCTTCTCGCTGAACTACGACCGATACACGGAAACGCTGGCGGACACCATCACAAGCCCAACGGCGATAGACTTCGGACGGCAAGAGCTGACGGCGGGGATATTTGCGGAATATGCGCTGAAAATGGGCGAGAAACTGTCGCTCGTGGCCGGACTGCGCACCGACTACTCGACCCAATACGGGCTATTCGCCACGCCACGACTCAACCTGCGCTACTCGCCATGGACATGGTGGGCCATGCGCGCCTCCGTCGGGATGGGATACCGCTCGCCGAACCTGCTCGCCGACAACGCATCGATGCTGCCCTCGCACCGCACGATACACATCGAAGGCTCGACACGACAAGAGAAGGCACTGAACACCGGCGTCAGCACGACCTTCTACATACCGATAGGGACACGGGAAATGCAAGTGACGGCGGACTACTATTACACGCGATTCGTGGACTGCATGATAGCCGACTACGATGCGGCAACCGACGCAGTTTTGCTATACAGCCTGCAAGAGATGGGCGGAAAATCGTATGCGCACAACGCACAGATAGAAGTAGGTATGGAGATCCTTCGGGGATGGACCCTGACCGCCGCATTTCGATACACCGATGTGAAACAGACCACCTTCGGAGCTGACGGGACACTCCACCTGCGCACCAAACCGCTGACCAACCAATTCAAGGGGCTGATAACGACCAGCTATCAGACACCGCTCAAAAAATGGCAATTCGACCTGACTGCCCAATTCAACGGAGGCGGACGCATGCCCGACGGACTGAAAGACTATTATCTGACCACCCTCGGCTCGACCCAATACGAGGAACGCAACGGCGACCTGTACTACAAATGGTATCCCCAACTGATGGCACAGATAACCAAATACTTCCGCACATGGAGCATCTATGTGGGCGCAGAAAACATGACCAACTTCCGACAAGAAAACCCCGTCGTGGGCGCAGACAAACCCTTCGAGCCCGGATTTGACGCCTCCATGGCATGGGCACCCACCACCGGATGGAAAGTGTATGCGGGATTTCGATGGGCGTTGGACAATTAAGAATTAACAATTAAGAATTAACAATTAATCTCTAAGATATGAAACGAATTTTGATTTTACTGCTGGCGCTGCTGCCCATGATGTGGTGCGCCAACACGGCATTCGCCAAAGCAAACAAACAAGTGGTAACCCTCTATGTGGATATTCACTGTCAAGGATGTATTGACAAGATAATGAACAACATAGCCTACGAAAAAGGCGTGAAGGACATTCAATGCAACCTGCAGAAAAAAACGGTAACCGTGACCTACGACGCCAATAAAACCGATGTACCCACCCTGCAAAAAGCATTCGCCAAGATAGGCAAACCCGCCACAACAGCACCTATCGAGACCTGCGAGACCCCCAAAAAAGATACGCAGACCGTGGATGCACAGACAGGGGCATCGACACACAAATAGCCTATAACGGTTAAAAATCGGGGCAAATTTGGTCAGGCAAGAGAAAAGTCGTACCTTTGCCGCCGATTTCAAACCAACATAGCTTACAGCGCCTCATCGGAGGGTCAAGATAAGAAGACCGGATAAGATGGTATGGTGATACCTACTCTTATTCGGTCTTCTTTGTGTGTGTATGTGTGGATGTGTATATATGTGTATATGCACAAAGAACGGGAGGAAAAATGGAAGCGGAGTGGTTATATATTCCATTGATAATCAAACAGAAATACTACGAGAATATGAAACAAGAATTGGATTTTGGGACAGGACGCGTTTCTACGCTATTTCGGAAAATTTTTGTACCGACGGTGCTCGGTATGCTCAGCCTATCGGCCGTGACGATGATAGACGGCATATTCGTGGGGCACGGCACGGGAAGCGACGGCATTGCTGCGGTGAATATTTGCATCCCGCTGCTGATGGTACTGCAAGGTATCGGACTGATGGCGGGGGCGGGCTGCTCCGTGATGGCCTCTATCGCCATCGCACAAGGCAAGACAAGCCGAGCACGCATCTACACGACCCACGCGATAGCACTGGTGACGCTGATTGCGGTAGCCGTGATGGCAGTTGTTATGATAGACCCGCACCAAGTAGGGCGATGGCTCGGCTCATCGGAACACCTGCTGCCCATGGTGGTGGATTATCTATACTGGTTTGCGCCCTCGCTACTGTTTCAGATGTGGTTAGAGGTGGCGCTGTATGTGATTCGATTGGACGGGGCGCCACGACTCGCCATGTGGTGCAGCATAATCAATGCCGTGCTGAACACCATTCTGGATTGGCTGTTTATTTTCCCCATGGGGATGGGCGTGAAAGGTGCCGCCATTGCGACCTCGATCAGCTGCTTTGCGGGCGCAGCTATGGCCATGGGCTACCTGCTTTTCCGCGCCAAAGCGGTGCGACTGCATCGGCTGCACCTGAGCCGTAGAGGACTGAACCTGTGGCTGCGAAATATGTGGGAACAATGCGAAATCGGATTCTCGGCCTTCTTGAGCGAGATGACCATGGCGGTGCTGTTCTTTGTGGGAAACCGAGTATTCATGCACTATCTGGGCGACAATGGCGTGGGCGCATTCGGTATCAGCTGCTACTACATGCCGTTTGTGTTTATGATAGGCAACGCCATTGCGCAATCTGCGCAGCCTATCATCAGCTTCAACTACGGATTAGGCAACCGCAAACGGGTGCATTCTGCGCTGTGGGTGTCGCTATGCACGGCGATACTGTGCGGCATACTGCCTATGCTGCTATTTACCTTCTGCCCCGCATGGCTCGTGGCGCTGTTCCTCGACCTGAATACGCCGACGGCTGAGATGGCCATCAACGGATTCCCGTACTACGCCGTGGGATTCGTGTTCTTTGTGGTGAATCTCGCCATCATCGGCTACTACCAAAGCCGAGAGCGTATCCTGCCCGCCACCTGGTTTGCACTGATGCGGGGACTGCTGTTCTTGGTGCCCTGCTTCGTCTTGCTTCCGCAGTGGTTCGGGACCAAAGGGATTTGGCTCGCCCTATCGGTATCGGAAATGCTGACTACGACCTGCATCGCACTATACATTATATATAATAGATACCTGAAACATTAGTATAAAGATACCTGAAACCGATAAGAAGGAAATAGATTGTTGAGTGTGTAGGTAAAAATTGGGCAACTGCAAGCAGAAAAAAACAACCCATCCCCTTTGCGAAGAGGGATGGGTTGGTGGTATTGCAGAAATGGATTAGTGTTTTGCGGGATGGGTGGTGGTATTGCGGGGAGGGGGCGATTGTACTGCGGAAAGGTATCGCTCGGTTAGGAATTGCGGTACGCCTTGGGCGTGACGCCGACATGGGTCTTGAAGAAACGATTGAAGAACGCCACATTGTCGAAACCCAACGAGAGAGCTATCTCCTTGATAGGCAAGACCGTAATCTTGAGCTGCGCCTTGGCATCCGTCACGATGGCATCGGTGATGATGTCACCCGCCGTGCGGGAGCTGACGCCCTTGATGGTGGAGCAGAGATGCGGCATGGTGATATGCATCGCCTGCGCATACTGATTGACATGACGCCACTCACGGTAGTGCTTCAGCACGAGCTGACAGTAGTCTTGGTAAATCTCGGTTCGGCGATCGTTCGGGCGGATGATATATTCATCCTGCGAACGGGCATAGGACGCGAAACTGGTCTGCATGAGATTGAAAATATAGACCATCTTCGCCGAATCGAGCATCGGCGGCTGCGTATTCATCGCCTGCAACAGCACGGCCGCCATGCTCTTGATGACCTCCGCCTGCTCGACGGAGATATGCACAATGGGGCTGCGCAACTGCAAGGCTGTGAGCGACATACGATTGCTGAAAGTGTTCTTCTCCAAAAACGAGGAGGAAAACAAAATATAATAGACCAACGCGTCCTCCGAGAACTCGTGTATCAGCAGGAAACTGCCCGGCTCCAAGAGCAACACATCACGCTCCTTGAAATCGTACTGCGTGATATTGATGGTCGCCCGAGCCGTACCCCGCACAATGATGGCATAGACACCACACTTAATCTTGCACGGGAAACGACCATACTCGTTCATAATCTTGCCACTCGCGTCACCAATGAGGTAATCCATGGGGCAATCCAACAAAGGAATCTTGTTCTCTACTGTATCCATACGCCACTAAAATTAGAATTTCGGGAAGTACCTTCGGGCTTGCTTCGGGAAATGCATTGTAAGTAGGCTCCGGGAAATGCATTTTAAGTGTGCTTCCGGAAGTGCATAAACCACCCGCTTGCCAATTCGGGTGCAAAGTTATACAGAATTTTCGAAACAACAAGAAAAATCGTAAAAAACGGACTAATTTTGCGAGAAAACAGGTCTTTTTTTTAGGTTTGCGGAAATATATGGCACCTTGCAAGCTGCAAGACCCTACTCGTTTTTAGCCTATCACCGACTCTTTTTTATGCAGAAAACAAAGGGTATATGCAGTACAGGCGTGGCAAAACAGACACAAAAATGTAGAAAAATCGGCAAAAAGCGCAAAATAAATCTCAAAAGCAATACAAAATGTTGCACAGTCGGAAAATAAGGCGTATCTTTGCAGGGTGAATTGGTGCATAAACTGCATAAAAGTACAGCCATAGCACCCCAACACAACAGAAAAAGACAGAGAAAAATAACTATTAACACAACAAAAATAAGGAAACGCATATGAAGAAATTTTATTCCTTAGTATTGGCATTAGTAGCCTGCGTAACGACTGCCTTTGCGGCAAGCATTACGATTAACATTGACGACGCTACTCGCGTGAAAGTGACCTTAGACGGAGTGGAGCAGATGATTGTAACCGGAAATAATGTGATTAGCTCTACCTCGGCGTATTCTACTGTAAACATAGAAGCAAAGTCAGCCGACTATGGGCTTTCCAGGGTAGCCGTAAAGAATGCTTCGGGGGTAGCAGAAAGCGACGAATATATTTACAGTGGGATTTGTTACCTTAATGTTAACGATTACACTAATGGCTATACTTTTACCGTTACTTCGTTTTCGTATGCAGATCTGCGAACCGCATCATGCAAAGTGTATGTGGATGATGCAAGCAAAGTAGAGCTTACCCGCTACAATGGTAGTAAAATCACACTGGTAGACGGTGTAAATACCATAGCATTTGTTCCTGCCACAGCCGGAAGCAATGTAGAATCACCTTTCGGTCTGCGTGGCGGAAGCACTCTCTATGCCGTGAAAATCAATGGCGTGGATCAGACCGCAGACTATGGCTCTTATTATCTTAATGTAGCAGACGGCGACAGCGTAACCATCTTGGCTAACTTCCCGGATGTAGATGTACCGGTTCAGTTCACTGCAGGCGATGCGAAATCGGCAGGCTTTATTACCGCTGTAGAGGTGGATGATGAGCCTGTGACCAACTGGGCAGATGCAGACTTCACCGTCAAACTCGGCAGCACCGTGACCTTCGACTACAACACCGCTGACTACAGCAAAGACTCTATCTTTGTCAATGGCGAGAAAATCTATTCGTACGGTTCGCACTACTCATTCACGGTGACTACCACAACGACACATACCGTGAAGTACTACGCCCACAAGTATGCCACCTACGACATTACGATTAACATCGACGACCCAACGCATATTACCTTGTACAAAGGTAACTCGTATAATAATCAGGAGATAACGGGTCTCGTGGCAGGTGCAAACACCGTTTCGCTGGCAGAGACCGTTTCGGGCATCTCATTCAAGGCGGCAAGCGGCTGCTGGGTGAAATCGTTTACCGACGCAGAAAACAATGACTACACCAATACAAGCAGTTATAGTCTCATTCCTACCTCGGCAGGCGCTGCATTCACAATCACAACAGGTGCTGCTGACCGCTCATCGAAATTTGTATTCTACATTGATAGCCTCAACAAGGTGCCTTACGGAGGCGGACTCACCTTCCCTGACCGCACATCTCCCCTCGTCTTTAAAGAAGACTACGCAAAAAATCCGGTGGCTGTAAATGGATATAATATAGTCAATTTCGATCCTTCTTATGACTCTATCGTAGCCGTTTCATTCAATGGTCTGTATGAGAAAGATGTACATCTGTATGTAAATAACGAGTTGGTGAAGCCAAAATACGAGGGTTCTTCGAGTTTTGAGCTCAAACTTGATGACGAGGATGTAGTGAAAGTATTCCTGGCTGCGGCTCCCGATACATTTACTGTTAGCTTCACCGAGGAGAGCGAGGACTATCGTTTCGTGAACCTTACGGAAAACATAGTCGACACTGTGAATACTCTGCCGCAGAATCCTTTTGATGGCAAAGCACTGACCGGCACGCTCATTACATTCAGCGTAACGGAAGGCGGCATTGTATACAAGAACGAGGAGAAGATGGAACCGGACGAGGAAGGAGTTTATTCGGTAGTGGTTCGGGAAAACACGGTACTCGTGCTGAAAGCCCCCGCAACCGGCGTGGAAAATACGCGCGCCGCACTGAACCGAAATGTCTATACGGTTGAAGGTATTCTGCTGCTCCAAAACGCAACAGAGGCACAAATCAAGACTCTGCCCGCCGGACTATACATTATCAACGGCACAAGCACCTACATTCTGCAACACTAAGCAATCGTACCACTAACCGACATACTAAAATGCGCGCATATTACCGCTCCGCAAAGGGGTGGTAATATGCGTGTGTAATAGGCCCTTTTTCTGCGCAGAGAAAGATTTGAGACAACAAGACAACAAACAAAAACAGACAAACAACACATGAAGCGTATCGTTTTGAGTATGGCGGCAGCCCTGACCCTGCTGAGCCTAAACGCACAGAGCGCACTCGACCTGCAGAGCCGTGCTACCCTACGGCAACTCAGAGCCAACAACCCGGAAGTGAACCGCATTGCCCGCCGTCAAGCTACTGACAGCACGGCTATGGTATGCTACACGCCCGTGATGATGCAAGTAGAGGAAAACATTAGCAACGAACAATTGGAAGAGGAAGGCATCATGGTGAATGCACGACGCGGAAACATCGTATTTGCCTCGGTGGCTATTGACGATGTGGAGCGTGTGGCAGAGCAGAAAAGCATCAAGCAGATGCAGCTGCCGCGCGATGTGCAGCAAAAGACCGACCGCGCACGCACTGCTATCGGTGTGGACAAGATACAGGCGGGCGAAGGACTGCCACAAGCCTACACCGGAAAAGGCGTCGTGACGGGAATTGTAGACGGCGGAATTGACCCAAACAACATCAACTTCAAGAAGGAAGACGGCTCGACCCGTATAGAATATCTGACGCACATCTACGCCAACTCGAGCAGCCAATCGGGCTACAGCCAAATGGCCTACAACTCGGCAACGATCAGCCGCTTCCGCACGGATGACTCGACCGCCTACCACGGCACCCACACATTAGGCATCATGGCAGGAGGCTACAAAGGAACGGTAAAAGTGGCGGAAAGCGAATCACAACTGACGACTAACATTGTGGAGAAAGCGAATCCGTTCTACGGCATGGCGCCGGAATCGGACATTGTGGCCTCGTGCGGTACGCTGCAAGACTACTTCATCGCCATGGGTGTGGAATCGACGCTCCAATATGCTTATGATATGAAAATGCCCGCCGTGGTGAACCTGTCGTTGGGCAGCAACACCGGCTCGCACGATGGTAAGGGAATCATAGGGCAATATTTGGAAAAGGCCGGAGAGGAAGCCATCATCTGCCTCGCTGCCGGAAACGAAGGCGACCTGCCCATTGCGCTGAACAAGACGCTCCAAGACAACGATATGACCGTGCAGAGCTTTATCAAGCCGCTGAACGCAACGATGACCGCAAACGGAGTGACCTATCAGAACCTGCGCTACGGTACGGTGTATATCTACAGCAACGACACGACTAAGTTCGATATTCAAGCCGTTTTATATCGCAAGAGCCGGCAGAACTACGCCTTCCGCTTTGGCCTTGAAGGCTCTAACAGCACACAGTCTATCTACTACGCTACCTCCGACTACAAACAAAGCGACACGGACAAAACGAATACTGTTTTCTCGCAGGCCTTCAACGGATATGTCGGAATCGGCACGCAATACGACAGCAACTCGAAACGCTACTACGCGATGATTGATTACTTCGTATTCGACAACACCGAATCGAACAGAAACGCTGATGTGATACTCGGATTCAGCGTGACGGGCAAAAAGGCAGGGCAACGCATCGACTGCTTCTGCGACGGCACCTACACCGTGCTGGACGGATACAACTTCGAGGGTTGGTCGAACGGCTCGCAAAACGGCAGCATCAGCGATATGGCATGCGGCGAGAACATACTCGTGGTGGGTGCCTACAACAGCAAAGAGGCCTGGGGCGGATTAGACGGGAAACGACACTACTACGAGGGCGCAAACGGAACAAACGCATTCCCGGAAGGGGAAGTGAGCGCATTCAGCTCGTACGGAACCACCATCACCGGCAAAAACCTGCCCGACATCTGCGCTCCGGGCACAGTGGTGATATCGACCATCAGCCAACCCTACTCCTCGTATGTCAAGCTGCAGAACTATCCGTCGGATGTGACGGCACAGGTGACCGCCAACGGCAAGACCTACTACTGGGCACAGGCTATGGGAACATCGATGGCTTGCCCCGTGGTGGCCGGTGCAATTGCCCTCTGGCTACAGGCCAACCCCAAGCTGACGATTGCCGACGTGAAGGACATTGTGGCGACAACGGCTGTGAAAGACGAGTATGTGACCAACAGCACGGCTGACCCGATTCAGTGGGGTGCCGGCAAATTTGATGCGTACGCAGGGCTCAAAGAGGCGATTCGTCGCAGCGCGGTAGAGAACACTACTGACAACACCAAACTGCTTATCCGCACGACCGATAACCGACACTTTGAGGTGTTCCTCGGCGGGGCTAAGGCACTGGCTATCAACCTATACGACATATCGGGCAGATTGGCGATGAGCCTGACGGCTCAAGGCGATGAAGCCCAAGTGGATGCTACGGGACTGGCCGCAGGAGTATATGTGCTGCAAGCAGGCAACAAGAGCGAAAAGATAGTCGTTCGATAAGGCACAATAGGACTATCGATGATATTAAATAGGAAACGATAAAGGAATTATAAGGGAATTATAAACGAATTATAAACGAAAAACAGGACAGATATGAAGAAATTATTTGCTTTAGGTTCGGGACTGCTATGGGCTTTTGCTTGCTGCTGCCAAATTTCAGCAGCAACGAAAAGCTTAACAACAGTAAAAAGTCCAACAACCGTAAGTAGTTCGACAACCGTAAGTAGTTCAACAACCGTAAGTAGTTCGACGATTGCAAAAAGCTCGGCAACCGTTAGTAGTTCGACGACCGTAAAAGGAACGGCAACTACGAAAGAGGATTTGCAACCCATCCTTAGTTTTAAAACCAACATCTACGCCGAGCAAGGCGCAAGCAACTCGCTATCCATCGTACTCGGTACGACCGATTCGACCTACCTCTATGTAGATTGCGGAATGGGACAATTCGAAGTGGAAGTGGGACCGGCTCGCTACGACAGCGCCTCGACCGGTATGAAGGGAACACTCGTGGAATGCACCGTGACACAAGCGGGGCAAGTGACCGTGTATGGTACTGCTGCAGACGCCCTGCTGATAGACTATCTGAACGCTGACGGCTGCTACATCACCGAGATAGACCTGTCGAAACTGACCAACCTCGACATCTTGTCGCTGAGCCACAACGTGCTGACTAATATAGACCTGAGCCACAACAACAAATTGGAGGCACTCTATATATCGGACAACACCTTCAGCGAGGCAACACCGCTCCAATTTGGCACCAAACCGCTGCTGCAAATTGTGGAGATACAGAACGTGGGCTACCTCGACCCCGCCTTCGATATGACGCAATATCCGAAGCTGAAGTCGTTTGACGCCTACCACTGCCCTACGCTGACCCAAATAGACCCCACCGCTTGCGACAGCCTGCTGCAGCTCACCCTTGAGATGACCAATGTGAAGACTCTCGACGTGAGCAAAAACAAATACCTTGTGATTCTGAACATCAGCGAGACGGGCATCACGGAATTAGATGTGACGCACAACCCGTGGCTGCAACAGCT
Organism: Bacteroidaceae bacterium; assembly: GCA_963659655.1. Classification (GTDB taxonomy): domain Bacteria; phylum Bacteroidota; class Bacteroidia; order Bacteroidales; family Paludibacteraceae; genus Colicola. The sequence goes on from CAVKVE010000003.1 coordinate 14,105, forward strand.
CTACTGCGAGCATGTGTCCGGCACCTACAACACAGACGCAAAACTCAACACATTGGATGTGACGAAATGCCCGATGATCTATCGACTGATATGCAACGGAAACAACCTGACCACGCTCGACCTGACGAATCTGACCTATCTAATTTCGCTGTCGTGCATGAACAACAACATCACCTCGCTTGACCTGAGCAAATGCACCCAACTGAGCCAAGTGAAGATAGACGGAAACCGCATGGACTTTGCCACGCTGCCCTTTGCACAAGACACCTGGGAGGAATACAGCTACGCACAACAAAAACTGCCCGCTGCGCGTTCGTACAAGGAAGGAACCGTGCTGGACTTCAGCACACGCGTACTGCGTGCCGGCACGACAACCGATGCAGCGCTATACAGCTTTGATGTAACGACCCCCGACACATGGGTGCAAATGGACTCGACCTACTTCAACTACGCAGACGGCATCGTGACGCTGAAAAAAGCATACAGCGACAGCCTGTTCATCGCCTTCGCCAATGACAAATTCCCGGAGAACCACCTCTACACGGAACATTTCATGGTGAAAACCGAGAGCGAATACGGCAAGCCCTCGCTCGCCTTCTCGTTCACCGCGGAATATGAAGATATAGAACTGTTGCTCGGCATGCGTGGCGCAAGCGAAACGACTCCGAAGACCTTCTATGTATGCTTCAACAGCGACACCACCAAGACTGCATACACAACCGACGCGGAATCCATTACGGATGCTACTTCGGTGGACATTACCGCACCGCAAGGATACAGCACCTGCTATGTGTATGTACCCGAAGGAGAGGAAATTCTCGGAATTGGTATGAGCAGTCAATCACTGAGCAGCATTGATGTGACCAAACTGATCGGACTGCAAGAACTCGACCTATCAAGCACCGGACTATACAACATCGATTTGAAATACAACCGATGGCTGAAAGCGCTGAGCTTGGCAAACAACAACCTATACGGTCCGTTCTCGTTAGAAGGAGTGAATAGTCTGTTTGCCAAAAATGTACTCAGCGAAATTTACTTGAGCAGAAACAAAATTACGGACCTGACACTGAACCCGCCGTTGGCGATTCGCTTGCTGGATGTCAACTACAACAAGATAGAAAAGATAGACCTGTCGGATGCCGACTCGATTGTGATGGTGGACCTGAGCCACAACAATCTGACCTCGCTCGACCTGACACACTGCACCGCACTGATGGGAATCAACGCCTCGCACAACCAACTGAGCGAGATAACACTGCCGACAGAGAACAACCTGAAAGTACTCTACATCGACAACAACCAATTCACCTACGAGAACCTGCCCGCTCACGGAAACATCGAGGAGAGATACTATCACTACGCACCGCAAGCGGACATCGTGATAGCCACCAAAGGTCCCTGCACCGACCTGAACAAGCAGGCCAAGAGCCAAAGCGGAACGGCGACCCAATTTGAATGGGTGAAAGAAGACGGCACACTGCTGACGGAAGACACCGACTACACGCTGACCAACGGATTTACCCGATTCATCAACACGGAAGCCGGCAATGTATATTGCCGCATGACGAACTCGGAATACCCCGCTTTCACGGGCGACAATGTACTCAAGACGACTAAAATAGAAGTAGCCGGCATGCCGACCAACGAGATTGCTTCGTTTGTGACCTCCGCCGACAAGGACACCGTAGAACTGTCGCTGGCTGCCGCCAAGGAAGGAACTGCCCTCTATTTTGACTGGGAAGGCAACGAGAATGTGACGCAATATGTGCTCGGCACGACCTATCGTGTATTCACTTCGCCCGCTATCACCCACAAGGACACGACGGTGCGCATCTACACCTACTCGACGGAAGACACCATCACCGTGCTGAGTATCACGGGCGCTAAGATGAGCTCGTTCGATGGCTCGAAACTGAACCTGACCCGCACGCTGACCATTCAGGATGCAGGCCTATCGACCATCACGCTGCCGACAGAAAAGAACAAACTGACGGCACTGAACCTGTCGCAGAACGAATTCACGAGCATCGACTTCGCCTCGTATCCGAACCTCTACTCGCTGGCTATCAACAACAACAAGCTGACCTCGCTCGACCTGACCAAAAACCAAGCACTCGGATTGGTCAGCGCAGGACAGAACAGCATCAGCACCGTGAAGTTCAGCAACGACCAACTGTGGTATCTGGACCTCAACTACAACAACCTGACGGCCATTGACCTGAGCGGAGTGGCTAATGTGGAACAGGTGAACCTCGCACACAACTACCTGACCACGCTGGATGTGGAAAACCTGAAGAGCCTGCGTCAGCTGCTGATCAACAACAACTACTTCGACTTCCAAACACTGCCGGCTCGCAAGAGTCAATATGTCCAATACAACTACTACAATCAGGCACCGATCGATTGCGTTGTGAAGGACCAAAAGATCATCGACCTGAGCCGTCAAGCACAAGTGGGCGACTCGCTGACCACCTACACCTGGTATCTGGGCGTGCCGACCTGGAACTCGGAGACCAGCGCATGGGAAGGCGAGAACCTGATAGAAGGAACGGAATACACCGTAGAAAAGGGCGTGACGACCTTCTTGCGCTCGTTCGACAATGTGATGTGTATCATGACCAACGGCATGTTCCCAAGCCTATACCTATACACAGACCTGATGCAAGTGGTGACGGCCATCAACAATGTGGAGGACAACGGCGTACGCATTGCGGTGCGCGGAAACAGCATCGTGGTGGCTACGGAAGAGGCTAAGGGCGTATCGCTCTACACCATAAGCGGCATACTTCTGAGCCAAGAGAAAGCACAGGCCGGCGAACGCACAGTGGCTACGGTAGAGGCAGGCGCTTACCTGCTAACCGTGGGCGGAAAAGGCTACAAAGTGCTCGTGCCATAAGGCATAACAGCAGAAACAATATCGCCCCGATAGGACAACCTATCGGGGCGATTTGTATATAGAAGGGGAAACAGAGCCTACACAATGGGGTTAGAATAGAATTAGAAGGGAATTAGAATGGCTCAGAATAAGATTAGAAGAGGATTAGAAGAGGCTCAGCTGCTCATCTTCGTGGGATGCCGGCTTCGAGGAGTCCGGGACTTCGTTGGTGATAGTGAGCGGGACATCATCGACCTGCATACGAACCGTGGTCGAACCGGCGTCTTGGTTCGGGAGTGGTTCGGGATTTGTATCTGGGGCGGTGTTGTTATGGGTGTCGGTATCTGCATCGGGGGCGG
>CAVKVE010000003.1:17412-27613 GCA_963659655.1 Bacteroidaceae bacterium
GTGATACGCTTGCCCTTCGCCTTCGGCGACTTGACATCGATAAATTCGGACATCTGCAAATCGATATCCGGCCTCGACGCATCCGCCAAATGCACACGGAACAAAGCCTCCTCGCGGTCGGACAACAACACAATACGCGACTCCTTGTTCTCGCCCAACATGCTCTGCGGCTTCTGCGTAGCATCGTCCGCCAACGAGAAACGCTTCGCATAATAGTACTGCTGGTCGGCATTCCACAACGCCAACGACCACACCTTGTCGGCATCGAACTTTTCGATACGATAGATATTTTGGTCGAAATGGGCCGTCAAATCGAAGCCGGTCAGATAGTAGTCGCCTGTATGGGTGATGACCAAAATGCGATCCTCGTCCCAGAACTCGCCTAAATAGTTGCCCTGCCCATCGTAGTTGATACGCAGCACATCCGGATCGAACCACACCTTGCGACCGCCCAATGTGGAATGGCCCTTCTGCTTGAGCGTGATGGACTTGACCTCGTACTTGGTCAGCACATTGCCTCGTGCCGAGCGACTCTTAACCGCCAACTCGCTGAGATCCTTGCAGACCTCCATCTTCTTGAGATGCAGAGCCGGCTTGAGCGCCACCTTGATGATTTCCGCCTCGCCGTTCGGGTTGGCCGTAAAATAAAGCACCTTCGTGCCCGGCTTGCCCTGCGTCAGGTCGTAATCCTTGTCACGGGACACCCCCATGACATTGAAACGCTTCATATAATAGACGCCGCCCTTGCCGTCACGATAGACGACATTATAGACCGTGCGGTCGTCGTTCTTCTTGAAAATGGCAATATGGATGATGTCCGTGCCGACAAACAGCTTCTCCGCCACACGCATAATACGGTACTTGCCGTCGCGGTGGAAGACAATAAGATCGTCGATGTCGGAGCAATTGCACAGGAACTCATCCTTCTTCAACCCCGTGCCGACAAAGCCCTCCTCACGATTGATATAGAGCTTCTCGTTCGCCTCGACAACCGTCTTGACATTGATATTGGCGAAATTGCGCACCTCAGTGCGGCGAGGGTATTTGGCGCCGTACTTGTCCTTGAGCATTTGGAACCAACTGATGGCGTAATCGGTCAGGTGATCGATATTATGCTGTGTGGTCTTGATCTGCTTGGCGAGGTCCTTCATCAGCTCGTCCGCCTTCTTGGAATCGAACTTCGTGATACGAATCATACGGATCTCGAACAGACGCTCGATGTCCTCACGGCGCACCTCACGAATTAGCTGCGGCTTCCACGGATCGAGCGCCTTGTCGACAAACGCAACCAACTTATCCTTGTTCGGCGCGGTCTCGTAGCCCTCCTCCTTGTAGATACGATTCTCGATGAAAATTTTCTCCAACGAGGTATAGAAATAGCGTTCCTCCAACTCGGCTTTCTCTATCTGTAACTCTTTGAGCAACAAGGACTTGGTATTCTCTGCCGAGAGACGCAACAGCGTACTGACATTGGTGAAAATAGGCTTCTTATTCTCCACCACGCAGCAGTTGGGCGAGATATTCACCTCGCAATCGGTGAAGGCATAGAGCGCATCGATGGCCTTGTCCGACGAACTGCCGGGCGCCAACTGCACCTCGATGCGCGGCGTCTCGGCCGTGAAATCATCCACCTTGCGCACCTTAATCTTGCCTTTCTGATTGGCACGCAGGATGGTTTCGATAATCTTGGTGGTGGTCGTACTGAACGGTATCTCGCTGATAATCAGCGTACGATTGTCGTCCGCCTTCTGTATCTTGGCGCGAATCTTGACTACCCCACCCCGTTCGCCGTCATTGTAGCGGCTGACATCGATCTCACCGCCTGTGGGGAAATCGGGATAGAGGCTGAACGGCTCGCCACGGAAATACGCCAGCGAGGCATCGCAAAGCTCGTTGAAATTGTGCGGAAGGATCTTGGAATTCAAGCCGACGGCGATACCCTCTACACCCTGCGCCAACAGCAGCGGGAACTTGATGGGCAGATGCACCGGCTCCTTTTTGCGGCCATCGTACGACAGCATCCACTGCGTCGTTTTGGGATTGAAAACTGTATCAAGCGCAAATTTACTGAGGCGTGCCTCGATATAACGAGGGGCGGCTGCGCCATCGCCCGTAAGGATGTTGCCCCAGTTCCCCTGGCAATCGATGAGCAGGTCTTTCTGACCCAACTGCACCAAGGCATCGCCAATGCTGGCATCACCGTGCGGGTGGTACTGCATGGTCTGCCCCACGATGTTGGCCACCTTGTTCATCTTGCCGTCATCCACGCACTTCATGGCATGAAGGATACGGCGCTGAACGGGCTTCAAGCCGTCCTCAATGGCCGGCACGGCACGCTCCAATATCACATAAGAGGCATAATCGAGGAACCAATCCTTGTACATACCCGTCAAGTGGTACTTGACAGCATCATTAAAGGACTCCGGCTTATAGGACGAATGGGACACCTCAGCGTCTATGTTCGGCGTTGCTTCGGGAAAAGCCTCAGCCGAAGCGGAAACATCGCCCTGATACTCGTCGCCCTGATACTCGTCGCCTTGATGTGCATCGCTCGAAAATTCGTCGCCTTGATATTCGTTGGCAGGGGATTGGGATTCGATGGGATCTATGGATTCGTCGTCTTTCATTGTAGGTACGGGGAAAAAGAATAAAGCACCCTGAGCGCACAGCTGCACCTATACGCTGTGGCTAAATGTCTCCACAGCATACATCTCTATACGCAAAACGCCCCTTCTAATAAGTTAGAACAGGGCACGCCACCGGTCTGCTTTGGTGCTATACAAGCAGACGCTGCGGTCAGCCGATTAGTAGATATACTTGTTGGTGATCACGAAAACCACCATCCCTACTACCTCCAGCAGAATGCCGATGAGCAGCATATAGTTCTGCTGCAGCGCATACTGATAGCATACGAGGCAAACAACACCCAACAAGAGGATGATTATTCCTAAGTATTTGAGAAAACTTTTCATATAACGGTTATATTTTTCTGTCGATTTCGATTCAAGGCTTCGGCACCGGAAAAACATTTCGGTACGAATTGGCTGCAAAGGTACAACAATTCTGCGGGATAAGCAAGAGTGAGCCGACAACAAGTCAAAAATAAATTTGTTTATTTCATTAAATAGTTGTACCTTTGCGCCGCTTTTTACCACAAAAAGGGACTTGTGCAGCACAAAAATTGACTTGTGCGGGCGGGAAAAACGCAAAAAGCACAAGCAACGGCTGCACTGACAGCACCCGAAACGGGGCTATTCGGTTTTGACAGCAGGTAGAATGGGTATGTAAGCACGCCGAGCCCTGCAGAGACGCTCGTAAATATCGTCTGCAAAATATAACTGACAACAACACTGTTGCTCTCGCTGCCTAACCGAAGTATAGTAGGTTACTTTATTCGGGCACAAGGTGCCTGAACGAGACATCGCTCCAAGCCGAGTCTGTAGGCTGATAGGATAAAGCGGTGCGGAAATATACAGAATAGCCTTGTCGGGCTGCGACGACGGGGCGAAACTCAAAGCAGATAAGCCTGCGGTTGGTGGCTTGGGTCTTGCCACAGGACGAAAATGAAGGCCAAGATAAGCGTGTAGAAAGCGTACACTTTCCTTGTTTGGACGCGGGTTCGAATCCCGCTAGCTCCACTAAAAAAGGCTGACTAACAGATGGTTAGTCAGTCTTTTTTCTGTTTTGTTTCATCGTAACGCTTGCGCCAAAATACATTTTGGGGACATAAGGAAGCCCAAATCGGGCGCAATGCTTGACCCGTACGCCTATTTTGCCCCTACAGGCGCACCTCGACGCTCAGCTTCGCCCACGCTCCGGGCTGCAGGATGCCGCCATAGTCGTAGTAGCGGCGGTTGGTGAGGTTGGTGCAATCGGCACTGACACGCACGAAAGCGTTCTGCCAAAAGACGCTTGCATCGAGCAACCACACGGGGCGGTAGTCCTCCACCTCGCCATACGCATTGTTGTACTGCCCCTCACGCTGCTGATAGCGCAGCGTCCAAGAAGCACCCAAACCCTTGTAGATACCATGCTCCAAATGCAGCGTCAGCTTGTGGCTCAGATAGTCGAGGTAGCGCGAACCCGACTCGCGGACATCCAAATCCAAATAGGTGTAGGCGTAGCTGGCCGACACGCAGCGTATCCACTCGTTCCAACGATAGGAAACAGTCGCCTCGACACCCGTTGCATTCACTTTCTGCTGATTCTCAGCATGGTAGGGACGCTTGGTGTCGGCGGGCGTATAGACCCAATCGATGATATTGCGCCCCCAACGATAGTACCAATCGCCTTCGACATGGAGCGAACCTGCCTGCCCAAACGAGCGATTGTAGCGGGTGCCTACGGACAATACCCACGCCTCCTCAGGCTTCAGATTGCGGTTGCCGAGCTGGTTGCCGGCGTTGTAGTACAAATCGGTAAAGGTCGGCAAGCGCAAGGCACGGTTGGCATTGATATAGACCGAGGACTGGGGAAGGTATTCGTAGCCGATATTGGCATTGCCCGTCGCATTGTGTCCGAAACGGGTATTGTAGATGCCGCTCACACCCAACGAGGCAGAAAGGCGATTCCAATAGAGCGTCTGCTGGGCGTAATAGTTGATATTCAAGCGATTGCCGCCCTTGACCAAATCGAGCACACGCACATCGTGCAGCAAAAATCCGTCTACATTCGGGACTTGTCCGGCAGCATGGATGGTATCACCCAAATTGGTGGAATGCATATTCTCGTTGCGCACCTCGATGCCCACAGTGGTCGTCCCTATCTGCGAAGCATAATGCGCCGCCAACGCTGCGGTAGTGGTCTGCGAGAAATGGAAATTGCCATAGAGGCGCTGCCCGCGATGCCACTCGTAGCGATCGTAATTGGCACGGTAGGATGCCTGCGCATCAAGACTCCATGCGCCCCAATGATGGGTGTACTTGGCGGAACCGAAAGCGGTGCGAGTGGCATCGAACTGGTCTTGTGAGCCAAAGCCATAGTACATGCCCGCACCGGCATCCTTCCACTGAGCACCGAGCTGCACATCCAATCCACGGTAGCGCGTCTGGAAGTAGAGGTTCGCCAACTGATAGTCGGAGTTGTCCAAAGCGGTTTGCTCCTTGTCGTTCGGGCGGGGAGCGTAGTAGCCCTCGGCGCGGTTATACTCGACCGAGAGGTTGGTCGACAGGTCACCACGGCGCCAACTGCAAGTTAGTTCGGGATTGGTAAGGGAATTCATACCCGTCGTGAGGCGAAGGCTATACTGATCCTTCTCCGGCGTGCGAGTAATGATATTGACAGCCCCCGAAAAGGCGCCATAGAGATTGGCACTCGTACCCTCCAACACCTCGATATGGTCGATGAGCGAAGCCGAGAGCGGGAGATTGAGCGTATAATGCCCCGTATGGGCATCGTTGAGGCTCACACCGTTGATCAGCACCAACACCTGGTCGAACGTGCCGCCACGCATACTGATATCCGCCTGCGCACCATTGGCGCCACGCGTACGAATATCCACACTCGGCAGATATTGAAGAATATCCGCTATGGTCTGAATGGGCAGCGCCTCGATATCCTCGTGGGGAATCTCCGTGATGAGCCGGTAGGCACTCGATTGTACTTCAGCTTTGCGAGATACAACCGACACCTCCTGAAGACTAAGTTGTCGGGCATCATGGGCCTCCGAAGACTGCGCCGAGAGAAAGCTCTCGTTTGGCGCCGTGGAGGCAGCGAGCAGCGGGGCAGAACCCGCATCCGTCTCGTCGGCAAGTAGCCAAGCCGGAGCTGCCAACAACAGAGTTGCTAAGGCAATGGTTCGGGAACGCCCCTGCTTGAGCAGCTCAAGATCCGCCATATAGCCCGCAATGCGCCCGATGGTCACCTCACGGTGAAGCGATGCGAACGCTGCATACGACTTGTGGCAGAACCGCTTGAAACGAAACGACTGCTTGAATGAAAAAGTTAGAAACATAGTGTTTTCGAAAAAAAACGCACAAAGGTACGGTTTTATTGCGACATACACAAAGGCAAAAAGAAACGAAAAAGACCCCTATTAGGCAGGGGAAAACGGGGAAAATGGCAGAATTTTAGCCCCAAACGCGTCAAAATCCCGTCAAAATGAGGGATAGAAAAATGTCAAGCAACTGATAATCAGTTGCTTGACACTGCTAAGTTGTGACCCCGCTGGGACTCAAACCCAGGACCTTCAGAACCGGAATCTGACACTCTATTCAACTAAGCTACGGGGCCGGTTTGCACTTTCGTGCGTATTTTTTGCTATTGTGTACTTTTGTTTTGCGTATATTCTTCGTTTCGCATATTCTTGCTTCGGCGTACCTTCGGGAGGCGTACTTTCGCTGTGCGTTTATTGGTTAGTCGCGGCGACCTACCAAGATAAGGATGTAGTAGAAAAGGGTCGCCAAAGAAGACAAAGCCGCTACTACATACGTATAGGCCGCACTGCGCAACGCACTCGCTGCCATCGGCGTGGTATCGCGATCCGTAATGCCGGCTATCTCCAACCATGCTATGGCACGCCTGCTCGCATCAATCTCCACCGGCAGGGTGACGAATGCAAACAATGTGGTCAAAGCAAACAAGCCGATACCGATCTCCAACAAATAGGGGAAGATATTGATCAGCAACATGCCCGCCAACAAGACCCACATAACCCACTTGCTCGAAAACTCCACCACCGGCACCAAAGCGGAACGCAGGCGCAATGGGGCGTACTCTGTGGCGTGCTGAACGGCATGGCCGCACTCGTGCGCTGCAACAGCCGCTGCGGCTACGGATGCGCTGCTATAGACGCCCTCCGAGAGATTCACCGTCTTGTCGGTAGGATTATAGTGGTCGGTCAAGCGACCCTGTATGCACGTAACGCGCACATCGGTGATGCCATTGTCACGCAGCATCTTCTCCGCTACCTCCTTGCCCGTCAAGGGAAGCCCCACACGGGAATAGCGCTTGAACTTCCGCTCCAACGAAGCAGAAACGATCCAACTCAGGAGAGCGATGCCGATAAATATGACCCAATAAATTGTTCCCATAACTATTTGTTCGGATTAGGTTTTCGTTTGCAAGTCTTACATTCTCCGTAGATATACAGCGAACAGCCGCAAGGTACGAAGTTGTTATACCGACGCATACGAACTATATGCTCTATCGCCTTGTCCCGAAACTGCGACACCCGACCGCAACGCGTACAAACAAACTCGAAATGTACTGCGCCCGTCAGCGTCAATTCATAAGAAGTGCGACTGCGCCCGTATTGTTTTGAAATGCCGTGCAAAATCTGTGCCGAAACAAGCAAAGACAGCGTATTATAGACCGTTGCGGGCGAAATGTGCTGTTCTTTGGCAAAAGTGACCACCGCATCCGCCTCGAAAGGCTGCGGGAGCGAACAGATATGCTCCAACAGCACGAAACGCTCCTGCGTATTGCGCAAGCCGTTGGCCGCTATATACGCTTCGAGTTTCGATTTGGCTACACTATAAGGGGTCTCGCTCTCCGGCATCAGATAGACTTGATATAGGCACGACGGCGCTTGTGCTGCTTATGCTCGAACATCGTCCAATTCGCCTGATTCTTGACATTGGTTTCGAGAATCGAGGTCGTCTCGGCGTACTTGACGCCGTACTTATTCATATACGGAATCTGGTCGACAAAGAAGAGGACATTAATGCCATGGTCTTGATAATCAGGGCGTACGGCGATAAGCAAGAGATCGAAGACCTCTAACTTCTTGGCACGCAACGCCTTCAAGAGATGGTACCAACCGAAGGGGAACAACTTGCCGCCGCACTTGCGCAAAGCGTGCGAGATGTCGGGCATACCGACCCCCACGCCGACTATCTCGTTCTTGTCGTTGACGATGACCGTCACGAAATCGAAGTTCAAAATCGGGAAATAAATATCGCGGTAGTACTCTTTCTGGCGCTTGGTCATCGGCTGGAAGTTATAGAGCTTCTGGTAGGCGGAATCGACCACATCCATGTACTCGATACCGTATTTCTCGGATAACTCCTTGGAATTCTTGACTTTATCCACCCGCACATGGCTGCGCTCCATCACCACATTGGCGAGGCGTTGCAGACGCTCCGGGACTTCTTTGGGCGGGAAGACCTGGTACTCTATCCAGTCCGCCTCCTTGGTCAATCCGTACGCCTCGAGGTGGTCGACATAATAGGGATAGTTGTAGAGCGATGCCATCGGGGCAAGATACTCGTAACCCTCGATGAGCAAGCCCTCGTGGTCGAAATCGGTGAAGCCGAGCGGGCCGTTCATCTCGTTCATACCGTGCGACTTGCCCCACGCTGCCACGGCGTCCAACAGGGCCTTGCTGACCTCGCGGTCGTCGATAAAGTCCATCCAACCGAAACGGACACGCTCGACCTTCCAGCGTTTATTCGCTTCGTGGTTGATGATAGCGGCGATACGGCCGACGGGACGGCCATCGCGATACGCCATGAAAAGCTGCTTCTCGCAGACATCAAGGGCGGGGTTCTTCTTCGCATTGAATGCATCTAACTCATCGATATACAACGGCGGGCAATAGCAAGGACAGTCCTTGTAGAGGTCGTTGGCAAAGTCGATGAAGCGCTTGATTTCGGAATGAGTATTTACTTCTCGAATTTCTACTTGCATAGGTGTAAAATGAATGGATAAGTCGGTTCTACCTTCGGGACTGCTTCGGGAAAAGAGCAAAAAGTGGCTCGGTCAAGCGAATAAATCTTTCCTAAAAAAGCGAATGAATTCTGCCTCAAGAAACACATTAATTTTGCCCTAAAAGCGAATGAATTCTGCTCATATTAGCGAATTAGCGCAGCCCAAAAAACGGACAAAGGTACGATGTTTATGGCAAAATAGCAAATTTCAAGGCGAAAAGGGGCGATTTTTCGCAAAAACACTACCTAAAATCGAAAGGATTGACCTGTGCGATATGAGTGGGGGCTACCGACTATGGGGGGCTTATGAATATTGTATGTATAGATAGATACCTATATATAGATAGATATAGATATAGTAATAGGTAAGTATATATGAGTATGGGGTCGGCTGTGCGGAGGTTACCAATCGATGGGGGATTGGCCGTGAGAAACAAGATAGGCATTCGCCTGCGAGAAATGGCGGCATCCGAAAAAACCGCGCGACGCCGACAATGGCGAGGGATGAGGCGCCGTAAGCACCAAATGTTTCTTGGGCGACACAACCTCCGCCTTGCGCTGCGCATAACTGCCCCACAACATGAACACCAAATGCTCGCGCTGCTCCGCCAAAGCGGCGATAGCGGCATCGGTGAACTCCTCCCACCCCTTGTTCTGGTGGCTGCCCGCCAAATGCGCCTCGACGGTGAGCGTGGCATTGAGCAACAACACCCCCTGCTCCGCCCAACGCTGCAAGTTGCCCGACGCGGGAACCGGTTTGCCGAGATCGGACTGAATCTCCTTATATATATTACACAACGACCGAGGTACCGGCACGCCATCCGGCACGGAAAAACTCAACCCGCACGCCTGACCCGGCTCGTGGTACGGGTCCTGACCGATGATGACCACCTTGACCTTGTCGAAAGGGCAACTATCAAACGCATTGAAAATTTTCGACGCCGGCGGATAGACCGTACGCGTCTGATACGCCTGACGCACATACTGCGTGAGCAACTCAAAATACGGCTTCTCGAACTCCGGCGACAACACGCGCTTCCAACTTTCTTCGATTCGCACTTCCATATCGTTCTAATTTGCTTACCTAATTCACTTTGGGGCAGAAACACCCTATTGCGGTGCAAAAATAGGTATTTTGCACGAAATATGCAAGTCGGGGCAGTTCGGAATTTTTATAGGCACAAAAAAATAGACGGGATCTCACGACTCCGTCTATCTTTTTGACTTTAACATTGCGTACTAAGAACGTACTGCAACCACTTAAAGTCAAGCCAAATCCAATTGTTAAGCTAAATTCGATGCAAAGATAATACTTTGTTTTTGAATGATTGTTCTAATCTTGTCAAAAAAGTACTTTTCTATCACTCAAACCGCAATATACGACATTTTTTGGTGCATTTTGTGCTAAATGACAACTATTAAAGCAGAGAAATTGAACATCAACGATACTTATTTTCGGTGCAGTCGCCCAAAAGGGAGAGATAGGACTCGAAACGAGAGGGGGCAATCGTGCCGTCCAAGGCTGCCTGATAGACCGCACAGCCCGGCTCGCC
>CAVKVE010000003.1:27898-38740 GCA_963659655.1 Bacteroidaceae bacterium
GAGCGGGTACATCTCGGAAAAAGTCGTGGTGTGCGTACCCTTGTTGTGCGCATTGGAGATAGACCCCGTACGAGCCACCTCACGACCCAACAGGGCATTGAGCAGCGTCGATTTGCCCACACCGGAATTGCCGCTCAAGAGCGACACCTTGCCGGCAAAAAGCTCCGTACGCAACGACTCCAACGCCGCTGCGTCTATCCCCTTGGCGTGGATACCATAGACCGGATAGTCCAACGACTCGTAGAGCGCACGCAGCGAATCGTAGGCCGCCATGTCCTCCGCAGAATAGAGGTCTAACTTGTTGAATAACAGCACCGCAGGCACTCGATACGCCTCGCAGGTAGCCAAAAAACGGTCGATAAAAGTGGTGGAAGTGACGGGATGGTTGACCGTGACGACCAACACCGCCTGGTCGATATTCGCCGCCAAGATATGCGACTCCTTGCTCAGGTTGGTCGAGCGGCGAATGACATAGTTGCGGCGCTCATGCACATCCACAATCCAATGCGTGCCGTCCGGCAAAGCCTCGACCTCGACATAGTCGCCCACCGCCACCGGATTGGTGGAACGGATGCCACGAATACGGAAATTGCCCTTGACATGGCACTCCTGCTCCTGCCCATCTGAGAAATGAACAAGATAACTGCTACCGGTCGATTTGATTACCAAGCCACGCATAATTTGTTGAGAGTTGAGAGAAGTTGTTTTTGTTGAGGGGGTGGAGAAGTATTGAGGGCCGTTTCTTAGATGAGCGTTGAGGAATGTGGAGAGATTTTGGATGGGAAAAGAATAAAGATGAATTATGAGAGTTGAGCAGCATAGAAGTATTCATTCGTAATTCGTAATTAGAAGAAATTCTTCATTCTTCATTCTTCATTCGTAATTCTTCATTCTTAATTATCAAAACGCTTCGGTAGCGGTAAGGTAAAACGAATAGCTCTGCCACTCCTTCCACGAACGGTCGATATTGTTCCGCGCCACATCGAAACGCAAATTCACCTTCGCCTTGTTGATAGACGCACGCAACCCTACCCCATAGCCCACCTTCGTCGAACCCGTAGCGACAAGATGACGGTTGTGAATGCGCAACTGCCACACATCGCACACATCGCCAATTCCCCCGAAAACGGTCGCACGAATCCACTTATAGATAGGAATACGCAACTCCCCCTGCAGCGCCAACAGAGTGTTGTCACGATACATCCCGCGCGGAATGCCCCGCAACAGGTCGTAGCCTCCCAGCGTGGGCAACATCTGGAACGGAAGGTCGGTGCCCTTCGGTGCCAAGACGCACTGCCAACGCAACTGCACGGCAACGATAAGCTCACGATAGATAGGGAAATAGCTGCGGAAGTCGAGGTTCAGATCCGTCATACGCGCCGTACTGCCCAGCGTCGGCTCGTAATAGGTCGCCGAAGCTTTCAGAAACAGACCACGATGGGGGTAGAACAGGATGTCGCGCGAGTCGTACTGCACCACTCCGCCCACTCCCCACATCAACATCGAGGGGTACGGAACGGATAGGTTCGGGACTCGTTCGGCAATGAAGTCACCCACCAAGCCCAACGACCAATGGCTACCCGCCACCCGCCAAAGCGGCTCGATATGCGCATAGCCACGCACCGACTGATAGACCTGCCCCGTCTTGCGCTGCGGGCGGCTGCGTCGGCCACCATTGCCCAACTCGTAGTAGGTGTCGGGGTAGTCCCGATAGCCGCCTCGGTAGGACAACTGGCACGGCACACGCCCGGCGAAATAGATCGTGCCCTGCGTATTGACATACCACTGCTTCTGCAGAGAGTACGCCCCGTCGAGCTGGACAAAGGAGGTTCGGGACTGGTTCGGGATTTGGAAATAGCCCTGCACCGCTGCACCAAACGCCCAATCCGTCTCGGGCGAATAGTTGACCACCGGCACCGCCAAAGCAGGCAGATTCATCAAACTATCCAACGAAACGGCAGGCGCTATAGTACTCATACACAGCGCAATAAGGGCTATGAGAGTCCGGCGACAGCGCATAGAGGCGACCGATTAGACGGTCATGATGTCCTTCTCCTTCTTGGCGTAGAGCTCGTCTATCTGGCGGATATACTTGTCGTGCAGCTTCTGCACTTTGTCCTCAGCGTCTTTCTCAGCGTCCTCCGGAAGACCCTCTTTGATCTGCTTTTTGAGCAGCTCGAAAGCGTCACGGCGGGCGTTACGCACCGACACCTTGGCGTTCTCCGCCTCGCCCTTGCACTGTTTCGCCAACTGCTGGCGGCGTTCCTCCGTAAGCGGCGGCAGGATAAGGCGAATGCACTCGCCGTTGTTGTTGGGCGCAAGTCCGATGTTCGAATTGATAATGGCGCGCTCTATCTCGCTGAGCATCTTCTTCTCCCACGGCTGTATCTGGATGGTACGCGCATCGGGGGTGGTGATGGTAGCGACATTTTCGAGCGGCGACATGGCGCCATAGTAGTCGACACGAATCGGGTCGAGGATACGGACACTCGCCTTGCCGGCACGGATATGCGCCAGCGCGTCGTCTAAGAAAAGGATTGCAGCCTGCATCTGTTCTTCTGCATCTGCCTGAATTTTTGTAGGTTCAATCATATTATTGTTCGATTTGACCATTTACGATGGACCATTTTGCAAGAGCCAAGCAAAAAAATGGTCTAATTGTAAATTGTCCGATTGCAAATGGAATAATTGTCTGTTTATTAGGGTTTTACGAGCGTACCAATGGCCTCGCCCCGCACCACACGGAGCAGGTTGCCCTCCGTATCCATATCGAAGACATAGATCGGCATACCGTTCTCCATACACATCGTGATAGCGGTCAAGTCCATGATTTTCAGCCCTTTGCTCAGGATGTCGCTATACGAGATTTCGGTATATTTCGTGGCGGTCGGGTCTTTTTCCGGGTCGGCGGTGTAGATACCATCCACGCGCGTTCCCTTGAACATGATGTCCGCCTCCAGCTCGATGGCACGCAGCGAAGAGCCGGTGTCGGTCGTGAAATAGGGGTTGCCCGTGCCGCCGGCAACAATCACCACATTGCCTTTCTCGAGCAGGCGCAGCGCCTTGCCCTTGTTGTAGAAATCGCCTATCGGCTCCATACGCACCGAGGTAAGCACACGCGTCGGCTGTCCGATGGCCTCGAGAGCGGATTGCAACGCCAGCGAGTTGATAGTCGTGGCGAGCATACCCATCTGGTCGCCCTTGACGCGGTCGAAGCCCTTTTGGCTGCCGCTCAGGCCACGGAAGATGTTTCCGCCACCGATGACGATGGCCACCTGCACGCCCGTAGCGGCTATCTCTTTGATTTGGCGGGCATAAACGGCTAATCGTTGTTCGTCGATGCCGTAGCCCTTCTGTCCCATGAGGCTTTCGCCGGACAGCTTGAGTAAGATGCGTTTATACATAGTAGTCGTATTTTTCTCCATAGCGCGGACACTTGCAGGAGCCGCGCTTTTTGTCGCTTCGCAGGCCTCTTTTGGGGCGGGGGACTCGGCTCCCTGCTCGTACCACGAGGCATACATGGCATAGTTGTAGGCAATCTTGCGGTTCAGCTCGTTCGACTGCTCGGTGTCCGCTTTTTTGATAAACTTAGCCGGCACACCACCCCACACCTCGTAGGGGCCAATCTTCGTATTTTTCAGCACCAATGCACCTGCCGCCACGATAGCACCCTCGCCCACTTCCACATTGTCGAGCAGGGTCGAACCCATGCCGATGAGCGCAAAGTCGTGAATATGCGCGCCGTGGATGGTCACATTATGCCCCACCGACACATAGTCGCCTATCTCGATGGTCGATTTCTGATAGAGAGTGTGCAGCACCGAGCCGTCCTGAATATTGACATGGTTGCCGAGCCGGATGGTATTGACATCGCCACGCAGCACGGCGTTGAACCAGATCGAACAGCCGTCGCCCAGCGTGGTGTCGCCCACGAGGGTAGCGTTCGGCGCAAGGAAACAATCCTTGCCTACGGTCGGTGTAAATCCGCGAACAGGAATAATATAGGCCATGGTTGGTTGAGTGTTTATGGGTTGAGAGCAGTCTTTTAGTTGAGTATTGAGAGTTAAGTATTGAGTGTTGAGCGCAGTCTTTTAGTTGAGTATTGAGAGTGAGGGTTGAGAGCAGTTTATAAGTAGAAAGTTTAGTGTATTACAGCCTACTTATACCTTCTCTCCCCTACCCTCAACTCTAAAACATATATTTATCGTGCGTTGATAATAGCCAGGAACTTCTCAGCCACCAGTGCAGCGCCGCCAATCAGACCGCCATCCACGTCGGGGTTAGCGAACAGCTCGGCTGCGTTCTTGTCGTTGCAGCTGCCGCCGTAGAGGATAGTCGTGTCGTCAGCCACCTGTTGGCCGTATTTCTCAGCCACCAGCGAGCGGATGTAGGCGTGAATCTCCTGTGCCTGTGCCGGCGTAGCGGTCAGACCCGTTCCGATAGCCCAAACCGGCTCGTAGGCGAGCGTGATATGGCTCCATTCCTCAGCCGACAGATTGAAAACCGAGCCCTCGAGTTGTGCCTTAACGACCTCGTTTTGTTTGCCGGCCTCGCGCTCCTCTTTCACCTCGCCGATGCAGAAGATGATCTCCAGTCCCTGAGCCAGAGCCAGCTGCACCTTCTCACGCAGGATAGCATAGTCCTCGTGGTAGTACGCACGGCGCTCCGAGTGACCCAGAATGCAGTATTCAGCCCCCGTCGATTTCACCATTTCGGCGCTCACCTCACCCGTATAGGCACCCTTCTCGTGGTCAGCGCAGTTCTCGGCTGCCACCTTGATGGGGCTGTCTTTGAGCAGCTCAGCAACGGTTGCCAAGTGGATAAACGGCGTGCCGATTACCACGGCGCATTTCGGGTCTTTTACCGCATTTTTCAGTTCGGTAGCCAGCGCTACGCCTTCTTGCAGGTTCTTGTTCATTTTCCAGTTACCTGCTACCATTTTTGTTCTCATATCGTATGATTGTTTTGATGTAATGTATTGATATTCTACCTATTCCGTTGTACAATGCATGGCGTCTGCAATCTTCCAATTGCGCAGATTGTACTTGTCGATTATCACGCCGTTTTGCACCACCACGACGCCCGGATTGGCGCGAACGATGGTCTTGAGCGTGACGCCGTCGCACATACAGAACACCTCGTCGGGGTGGTTAAAGGGCGTCAATTCGTTCGATGCATTGCCCTGCTCCACCTCTTCGCAGAATGCCTCGATGCCGTCCTCGCTCGCACCGGTCAGGATGTAGAACGGTCGGTTCAGCGACAGGCATTGATGATAGAGCGCCGTCACCTTGTCGAGTTGGCTGCGGTCGGTTTTGGTCAGGTCGTAGAGCACCACCAGCGTGGCGGGTTCTTCCGACTCCAACACATCGTAAGTGATGTCGTCGTAGTTGAGCGTAATCAACTCAAAATCATGTATTTTCGGCTCGTATCCTTTCTTGACGAGCACCGATTTTTGGTCCACAAAATGCCAGGTGCTGTCGCCTTTCGGGTAGTTTTCCAGCGTGAATTCCTGTTCCACGCCGTCCCGTTCATAGACAAAAGTCGTTGCGTATTGGTCGGGTTCAGCTCCTTCCGGCACCTCCATCAGTTCCACGATGTTGTTGCCTACCTTGTAGGGTCGGAAATCCACCATCGGCAGGTGCGTACGGCTGTATCCCATGATGCCCGCTGCCAGCGCAATAGCCAGCGCCAGAACCACCAATTCGCCCCACCACACAAAGGTTTCGGGGATGTATTGGCGGGTGCATAGCAGCACCACCACCAACGCCATAAGCACCACATTTTTCCAGAAGGTTGCCCAGTTGCTGATCACCAAAGCATCACCGAAGCAACCGCAGTCGCTGACCGGATTTTCGAGGGCGATGTATAGCGTGAGCGGCAGCATAACGACATAGAACGCCAGCGCGAGCCAACAGGTCCATTTGGTGCGCACATTGAGCAGCATACAGAGTCCCAGCACCAATTCCAAGCCTATCAGGCAGACCGCTGCCACCTCAGCGAGCGGCATCAGCTCGGTGAAGAACCCGCCGAAGGCTTTCAGATAGTCTTCTATCTTGTAGGTTGTTCCCAGCGGGTCGATGGCTTTGACGAATCCGGAGAATACGAAGGTCAGAGCCAGCAGCGTGCGAGCGATAGAGCCGGCGATATGTCCTGCTTTACTTTGTTTCATTTTGCGTGGTCAGTTTGATGAGGTAGAACACCGCATAGTTCAACATATCGAAGTAGTTGCCGTCAGCGCCTTCCGACACCAATGTGTGGTTGTCGTTGGCTGCGATGGACTTATTTCGGTTTATTTTGGTCAGTATGATGTCGGTCAGGCTTGCGGCGTACATATCTCGCCAAGCCTCGCCGTAGTCGTGGTTTTTGCGCAGCATCAGCTCTTTGGCTTCCTGCACATAGAGGTCGTATAGTTCGGTGGCACGCTCAGCGGTCATATCCACCGAGTCGGCGTAGCCTTCGCGCAGCTGAATGAGTCCGATGACGGCATAATTAACGATGGCCATCATCTCGCCCTCTATCGATTCGCCGACCATATTCACGCCCGTTGTCTCTATTTCGCGCACGCGTTTGGCTTTGATAAATAGTTGGTCGTTCACGGTCTGCGGCCGCATGATGCGCCAGCTTGGTCCGTAGTCCTTCATTTTGAGGACATATATCCGTCGGCATTGTGCCACTATTTCATCGAATTGTTCAGCAGTCTTCATGGCTTATTTTTTGAGTGCGTTCTCCACTTCTTCTTGTGTCATCAGCTGTTGTTCTCCGGAGGTCATATTTTTGAGCATCACTTTTCCGGCAGCCATCTCGTCGCCGCCCACGATAGCCACAAAGGGTATCTGTTTAGCGTCGGCGTAGCCCATCTGTTTCTTCATTTTGGTGGGTTCGGGATACACCTCCACGCGCAGTCCGGCGGCACGCAGTGCTTTGGCCCAAGTCAGCGCATAGCGCAGTTCCGCTTCGCCGAACGACACGAACAGCAGTTCGGTCGTGGTCTGCAAGTCAGCGGGATAGAGGTTCAGCTCGGTCAGCACGTCGTAGATACGGTCTGCTCCGAACGAGATTCCTACGCCCGACACGCCCGGCATGCCAAATATACCCGTCAGGTTGTCGTAGCGTCCGCCGCCCGTGATACTTCCCATCTGCACATCGAGTGCTTTCACCTCGAAGATAGCCCCTGTGTAGTAGTTCAGTCCGCGTGCCAGACACAGGTCGAGTTCTATGTTCAGCCCCACGCCGGCAGCGTCTATCAGGTCAAAGATGGTCGTCATCTCCTCGATACCTTTCCTGCCCGTTTCCGAATCGGCAAGCACCGTTTTCAGCTGTTCTATCTTCGCCCGATTGTCGCCCGTCAGGTTCAAGATGGGTTGCAGTGCCGTCACCGCCTCTTCGGGTAATCCCTTCTCTATCAGCTCTTTATTGACGTTTTCGATACCTATCTTGTCCAATTTATCGATAGCCACTGTTATGTCGGTTATCTTGTCGGGCTGCCCAATCACTTCGGCGATACCGGCCAAAATTTTCCGGTTGTTGATGTGCAGACACACTCGGATGCCGAGTTTCTCATACACCTCTTCCACAATCTCTATCAGCTCCAGTTCGCTCACCAGCGAGTCCGTACCCACCACATCCACATCGCACTGATAGAACTCACGGTAGCGTCCTTTTTGCGGACGGTCAGCCCGCCAAACGGGCTGAATCTGATAGCGCTTAAAGGGGAACTGTATCTCATCGCGGTGTTGCACCACAAATCGTGCGAAGGGCACGGTCAGGTCGTATCGCAGTCCCTTTTCGCTCACCGTAGTCGTAGCTTTTCCGATGCTCAGGTCGTCTTGCAGTTTTTCGCGGAGCGGGCTGACCCAGTCGCCGGAGTTGAGTATTTTGAATAGCAGTTTATCGCCTTCCTCGCCGTATTTTCCCATCAGGGTAGATAGGTTTTCCATGGCGGGTGTTTCTATCTGCTGAAAGCCGTATTGGGCGAATACGCTTTTTATGGTGCTGAAGATATAGTTTCGGCGAGCCATCTCGATGGGTGAGAAGTCCCGCGTTCCCTTTGGTATACCAGGCTTTTGCATCTTTTCTAATTAAGAATTACAAATTATGAATTAAGAATTTCTTCTAATTACGAATGATGAATTACGAATTACTTCTTCTAATTAAGAATTACGAATGATGAATTACGAATTATGTGTATAATTTCCACTCACTCATTATTCCGTTCCCCGTTCCTCTGCATTCCCCCTCTCTGAGGGGGCAAGGGGGTGTCCTGAGGGGGCAAGGGGGAGTCTAGAGTAGATTCGTTCGGTGGCGCCGAGTTCCGTATCCACATACCCCCGTGCGGCCTTTCCCATTTCCGTGTGGTGGGCGAGTGCGTGGTCCATGGCTTGTTCAAACTCCTCGTAGTTGTTTACCGACACGCCTGCCCCTGCGGCTATCAGCCCTTTGGCTTCTCGGAAGTGTTGGTAGTTGGGTCCGAATAGCACCGGCACGCCATATACCGCCGCCTCGATGGTGTTGTGTATGCCCACACCGAATCCTCCGCCTATGTAGGCCACTTGCCCGTATTGGTAAATCGAAGAGAGCATTCCGATGGTGTCGAGCAGCAGCACCCGTGTGTGTTGAATATTCAGTTCCGTAGCCTCCGTGTAGCGCACATAGCGTCCGTGGAACATTTGGAATATCGAGTGCAGGTGAGCGTCGTGTATCTCGTGGGGTACCAGCACCAGTTTCGTGTCCTCGTGCGTGTCCATGTAGTGTGCCAGCAGTTCCTCGTCTTGCGGCCAGGTGCTGCCTGCAATGATTACTTTCTCTGCCCCGGCCACAAATTGTTCCACGACGGGTATCTGTTTGGCGTGTCCGGCTATCTCGTTCACGCGGTCAAATCGGGTGTCGCCGGCCACCGAGGCGTGCGTAATGCCGTGTGCCTGCAGCAGAGCCAGCGAGGCGTTATCTTGCACGTAGATGTGTGCAAAATACGACAGCAGTCGCAGATAGGGTTTGCCCCACGGCAGGAAGAACAGCTGTTTGGGTCGGAATATGGCGGAGATGCTGTAGGTCGCCACTTTTTGCCGATGCAGTTCCGTCAGGTAGGCGGGCCAAAACTCGTATTTTACGAATATAGCCATGCGGGGTTGTACCATCGACACGAACGCCCGTGCTTTGCGTACGGTGGCAAAGGGCAGATAGGTCACCAAGTCTGCCTTGTCGTAGTTTTTGCGCAGCTCGTAGCCGGATGGCGAGAAGAAGGTGAGCAGGATTTTCTGTTCCGGTTGTTCCCGTCTGAGTCGTTCGATGATGGGCCGAGCCTGTTCAAATTCGCCTACCGATGCGGCATGGATCCACACCGGTCGGTCGAGTCCGTGTTCTTTTTTGTATGTTTCTATTTTGCGCAATGCTTCTCTCTGTCCCCGCACCAGCAGTTTGGCTTTTCGGTGTCCAAAGAACGCCGCAATGTGTAGTAAAAAGAAATATAAGTACATGTAATCAAGTAACAAGTAACAATTAACAAAGTAACAAGTAACAATTAACAATTAAATATGCAGCGTTATTCCCACAAAAGCATATAATTCTTCATTCATAATTAGGAGCAATTCCTCATTAGAAATGAGCCTCCAAAGTTACTGCTTTTTTTCGAAATGGGCAAATTATTTCGGTATATCGGATTTATTTTATAATTTTGCAGGGTGTAATGATTCTCCCTCACGGAACTAATCATTCATCATTCATAATTCGTAATTCATAATTAGAAGAAATTCATAATTCGTAATTTCCCATGTCCGATACAGTCATTTTAGCCATCGAGTCGAGTTGTGACGACACCTCATCGGCCGTCATTCGTAATGGTATATTGCTTAGTAATGTCATTGCCTCGCAGAAGGTACACGAGGAGTATGGCGGCGTGGTGCCGGAGTTGGCGAGCCGTGCGCACCTGTTGAATATTGTGCCGGTGGTCGATACGGCATTGCGTCGTGCGGGCGTTGAGCCGTCGGATTTGTCGGCGATAGCTTTCACGCGTGGTCCGGGTTTGTTGGGCAGCCTGTTGGTAGGCACATCGTTTGCCAAAGGGTTGGCTTTGTCCGAGCAGATTCCGCTCATCGAGGTCAATCACTTGCAGGGGCATGTCTTGGCGCATTTTGTAGAGCCTTCGGAGGAGTTAAAGGCCGCCACGCCAAGTCTTGCCAATGTGGAGATACGCCACCCGGAGTTCCCGTTCCTGTGCCTGCTTGTCAGCGGCGGCAACAGCCAGATTGTGTTGGTGCGCAAGTATAACCGGATGGAAATCATCGGTCAGACCATCGACGATGCAGCGGGCGAGGCGTTCGACAAGTGCGCCAAGGTCATCGGTCTGCCCTATCCGGGGGGACCGTGGATCGATAAGTTGGCGAAACAGGGCAACCCCGAGGCATACGCGTTTGCCCGTCCCTCGATACCCGGCTACGATTATTCTTTTTCGGGTCTTAAGACCTCGTTTCTTTATACGCTGCGTGATATGTTGGGCGCGTATGGAGTAGATACGGTCGATGCGTTGGCAGAACGAGTGCCGAACCTTCGTGAAGATCTGTGCGCCTCGTTGCAGCAGACGGTGATTGATATTTTGATGAAGAAGCTCAAGAAGGCGGCTCAGGACTTAGGTATCCGCCAGGTGGCAGTAGCGGGTGGTGTGAGTGCCAATAGCGGTCTGAGGCAGGCGTTTGCGGACTATGGCCGTCGTTATGGTTGGGAGGTCTTTGTGCCGCCTTTCTCGTTCACGACGGACAATGCAGCGATGGTGTGTCAGGCGGGTTATTTCAAGTATTTGGATGGCGATTTCTGCCCTATCGATGCCGCCCCCTACGCCAAAACCCGAAT
>CAVKVE010000003.1:39016-60776 GCA_963659655.1 Bacteroidaceae bacterium
CAGCGGGCGCAGCCGTCACTTTGTTTGGGTTAGACATCACGGCTCCTTTTGCGTGGATGGCTCGCCATATCACCGACGAGGCGTATTGGCTCATCGGTTTGGTGCGTGATACGTGCGTGCGTGTGTCGGACGATTCGTTTGCTTTTCCTACCTCTTTCACCACGCAGATTGTCTATTCCTGCACGCCTATCAAGCAGTGTTTTATTTGGCTTTGTTTGATGCTCACCACGCGTGGCGGATGGCGGCATAAGTGGTGGTATATTCCGTTGGGTTGGCTTTGCGCGTACGGGTTCAATGTCTTGCGCATTGTGTCGATAGCGTTGCTTACGGAGTTTCACCCGTCCTGGTTCGATTTTCTGCACTTGTATTTGTTCAAGTACCTGTTCTACGGATTTTTGTTCCTTCTTTGGGTTCTTTTCATCGAGCGCCTCCGTCCCCGCCCGCATAGTTGAGGTAGTTTATAGGGTTAAGTAGTCGAGCATATCGCCCCCTATCGGCATCCGAAAAGAATACCGATAAAAAGCGAATTTTTCCACACCGTTATCGAAAACTTTTTTATAGTGTATAGATGGCGTACGACAGAATTGCCGCAACGATATACACTATGTATGCAATGCTTCTTCCCATGCTTTCCCGTTGTCGCAGGTAGAGCAGTGCTTGTCCGCTGTATAGCATGGCGAATACGGGCAGCAGGTGTGCGGCGGGCATGGCGAACAGCAGGCACACGCTTTCCCCTACCAGTCCCGAACCTAAAAGCAAGATACCCACTCGCCGCTTGTCAGCATCGTACCACATATTCATTACGCTCAGTATCAGCCAGCCCAATCCGAGCCCTACGGCTCCGCATATAGTGGCGGCGATGTCGGTAGGCAGGGCGCAGAAAATCCACTGCCTATTCACTATGTCGGTGTAGGGGCAGTCTATCCACCCCGCGAGTATCGCTATGGATGCCACGACGCCGAATGCCATCCCGGCAAGCAGTGTAGCGGACCACACCCGCAGATTGAACGAGCGGAGCCAGAGGTACGCCAACCACGACAGGGGGACGAGCCATAGCAGGTCAGGAGCAGCGAGCGATGCAGCACATAGCAGCAGCGTAGCGAGAAAGGCGTTCTCTGCGGCGTCGCCGGACTTGTAGGTATGGTATTGCAGTCGCATCGCCCCTATCAGCAGCAGCACGGCCAATTGTCCTCTCCAGCAGTCGTGTGCGATGGGCATAGCCGTCACGGCGAGCAGATAGAGCCACACGGGCAGTCCGTCTTTGCTTTTCACAACGCCGGCTCTGAAAGCGGCGAGCCAAATAGCAAACGCATTGACTAATGTCAGCAGCATGGTTGCCACCACTTCTCGCCAATCCATTCCGTTTCCCATTCCGTTTCCCGCTCCGTTCCCCAAGTTCCCCGACACGCCCCCCGGCAAGATGTTTCCCGACGCCAAATCTCCCGGCAAGACCTTTTCCGACGCCAAATCTCCCTGCAGGACATTTCCCGGCAGAAAGTCGGGGATCCATGCCAATAGGAGTACCGCCGAGAGCAGTATTCCCACTCCCAGCGGCATTCGTGTTATTTTGGCGAGTCCCTTCAGCATAGTTTCGTTTCCCGAACTCTCCCTCCTCGTATTAATTATTAATTATTAATTGTTAATTATTAATTACTCCTCAAACCCGAACCTACGCAATAGGTACTTTGAGTCAGCCTTCTTAGCGCGGAACTCTTCGTATAGTTCTTCCGAGTCGCGTGTTCCTCCTTGTTCCAGCAGGTGGCGGAATCGTGCCGCTACTTCGGGGTTAAGAATGTCGCCGGTCTCCTCAAAGGCGGCAAAAGCATCCGCATCGAGCACCGCAGACCAGGTGTAGCTGTAGTAACCGGCTTCGTATCCGGTCGTGAAGATGTGGTTGTAGAAGGTCGAGCGGTAGCGTGTGATTATCTCAGGAATCATCTGCATGCGTGCCATCGATTCCGCCTCGAATGCGTTCACATCGAAGTCAGCCGTGTCGGTGCGCTCGTGGTAGTCCATGTCGAGAATCGTAGCGGACAGCAGTTCCGTTTCCACAAATCCCTTGTTGAAGGTCTGTGCTTTGTTTATCTTTGCCACGAGCGAGTCGGGAATCAGCTCTCCGGTCTGATAGTGGAAGGCGTAGGTCTTCATTATCTCCGGCCGGTAGCAGTAGTTTTCCATAAACTGCGAGGGCATTTCCACGAAGTCACGCGGTGTGTTGGTTCCCGAAAGAGAGCGGTAGGTAGCCTTCGACAGCAGTCCGTGCAGTGCGTGTCCAAACTCATGGAACAGCGTCTCCACGTCATCCATCGACAGCAGCGACGGGTTGCCTTTCGTCGGTTTGTTGAAGTTGCCCACATTGATGATCACGGGTCTGTGGTCCACGCCCTCTGCATCCACATATTGGCTGCTTATGTTGTTCATCCATGCGCCCGGACGCTTGCCTGCGCGCGGGAAGTAGTCGGTGTATAGGATGCCCACCAATGCGCCTTCCGAGTCGGTCACCTTGAATACCTCCACTTCGGGGTTGTATACCGGCATGTCTTTCAGTGGCTCAAAGTTCAGCCCATATAGGTTGTGTGCCAGTTCAAACACGCCCTTGCGCACGTTGTTCAGCTCGAAGTAGGGTTTCAGTTCTTCCTCGTTGAGGTCGTATTTTTGTTTGCGCAGCCGCTCTGCGTAGAACCACCAGTCCCACGGTTGCAGTTTCTCGCCCGGCAGGTCTTGGTCCATCAGTTCTTGCAGCGCTGCAGCCTCTCGTTTGGCAGCCTCTAAACTCGGTTCCCACACGGTCTGCAGGAACGCATCCACCGTTTTGTGGTCTTTGGCCATGCAGTCGGCCAGTATATAGTCGGCGGGGCAGTCGTAGCCCAGCAGGTGTGCTTTTTCCACACGCAGGCGCATGGTCTTCACGATCACCGCTTTGTTATCGTTTTCGTTGTCGTGGTTGCCGCGCGTAGTGTAAGCCATCAGCAGTTCTCGGCGCAGTTCACGGTTCTCGCAGTATTGCAGCACGGGCGTAAAGCTTGTGCGTTTCGGGGTGAATAGCCAGGCGTCGGGTCGTCCGGCAGCCTGTGCTTCCTCTTTGGCAGCCGCCTTAGCGCTTTCGGGCAGTCCTTTCAGCTCGTTCTCGTCGGTCACAAACAGTTGGTATGCATTGGTTTCCGCCACCACGTTGTTGCCGAACTGCAGCGATAGCAATCCCAACTCGGTGTTTATCTCTTTGAGTCGCTCTTTCTTGTCAGCGGGCAGATTGGCGCCGTTGAGTGCAAACTGCTCGTAGGTTTTCTTCAGCAGTTGCATCTGTTCCGCATTCAGTCCCAGCTGTTCACGGCGGTCATATACGGATTTTACTCGTTCAAAAAGCGTATCGTTGAGCAGTATTCCATCGCTCAGTTCCGACAGCATAGGCGACACTTTCTCGGCAATTCGGTTCATCTCATCCGTGCCGTCCGCATCGAGTATGTTGAAGAACACGCCCTGCACCTTTTCCAGCAGCAGTCCGCTGCGGTCGAGTGCCACGATGGTGTTGTCAAAGGTCGGTTCTGCCTCGTTGGTCACGATGGCGTGTATTTCGGCCTTATTTTCGGCGATAGCCTGCTCAAAAGCGGGCAGATAGTGTTCGGTGCGCACCTTGTCGAAAGCAGGCACGCCGTAGGGCGTTTTCTGCTCGGTGAGCAACGGATTTTGGTTGTTGCAAGCCATAAGCGTACAGAGCATGATGCCCATTAAAAGAGAATTATTTTTCATTGTTTTCCGTATTTGCGGTTGGGTTGGTGTCATTGGTTTCCGCTTGTTGCGCATCCGATTTTATTTTCACGTTTTTGCGCATCGAGTTGCGGATCATTTTTCGCATGTTGGCGCTTTCTTCATCCACTTTTCCGTGGAAGTGCGGCTTGAAATCTTTGGCGTATTTGCATTTTGCCAGTTTTATTTTCAGGTCGTCTTGGTTGCCCGACACATGCACGCCCAGATAGATAGGCGACAGCACATTGATGTCGTAGTTGTAGGTCATGTCCAGCGTGTGTTGTCCGCCGAGAGCCACCATGTAGTTGTCCATCGACACGCAGAACGGATACACATCTATTTCCTTTTTATAGACCGTTATCTCGGCGGAGATGCTATCCACTTTGTTTTCGGTTTTTTTGTTGAATAGCAGCAGTTTCGATATTTTGCTGAAGGTCTCGCTGTCCATCACCACGAGGTCTTTTCCGTAGATGCTGCAAGCACCGCGAAGGGTCGATGGTTTGAGTTCGTACTTTGCGTTCGTATAGGTCTCTGCCGCCAGATGGAATTCCGCTGCGCCTTTGAAGGACCGAAGCATCGGCACGATCGAATCCAATTGCGGTATCATGCGTATCAGTTCTTCTATGTTGATGTCTATCATGTGGTAGTCAAATCCCACATAGATATGGTTGCGCCGCGGCGTGCGATACATAGCGGTCAGCTGCAGTTTGGCTGCGTCGCACACAAAACCCATCTCGTCGAGCACCAGCACGCCGTCTTTGATGTACAGTTTTCCTTTCAGGTTGTGCGCCGTTTCGTTGAATACCACCGCTTCTTTTATGTGCGTATTCAGTGCCACATCCACGCCGGTCGGCACGAGGAACGGATTGGCTTCATCCGTACTCGTTTGCGGGGTCGTAGCCGTATTGTCGCCCGTGTCGGTCGCAGTCTCTTCGCTGCCCGAGTCAGCCGAGCATAGTGCCATCAGTTCGTTCACGTCCGTGTGGTCGGACACGAAATCGAGTTCGCCCACCATCGTACCTTCTTTGCGCAGCCACTCGCCGATGTTTTTCACCTCGCCGGAGAGCGCAAAATCGGATTTTCCGACCCGTATCTGCGATTTCTCTATCAGGAAGTCTTTGTTCGAATACGAGAAAGTAATCTGCGGCACATACACTTTTTGTGTCAGCGATGCTATTTCCGCCTCGCCATTTGTCAGGCTCACATCCAATTTCGGATTCCATTGCAGCAGCACATTCTCGCCCTGCTTGTTGTATCGAGCCGCTGCGGCAATGCTCAGTGCGCCCGTCTTGGCTTTCAGGTCGCTTCCCATGGAGGCGTCGAGCGAGGCAGTCTGTATCGCTGCTTTCAGTCGGGGTACGGTCTTGTCTTTCTTGCTCGGCCGCAGGCTTGCTTCTAAGGTCGAGCGGGTCAGGTGTGCCACAATGTCCGTATAGTATCCTTTCAGGTCGGCAAACGCCACTTGTGCGTTCAGCACGGGCACGGCGGTCGTATCTTTCGTGTCGTATTCGGCGTAGGCGGTCAGTTTGGGTGCTTGGATGGTGGCAGCCATACTGTCCATCGAGGCGGTCAGCGGGTCATTCGATTGCAGTCCGAGGGTGGCGTACCATACCGGATTTTGTCCGAGTATGTTGCTTGCCTCCACGCTCAGATTGGTTTCGCCGAGTGCGGCTTTGGTGCCGTCAGCCATGCCGAAATCGAGCGATTGGAGAGCCAGTTCGCCTTGCAGCCACCCGACGGTTTTTTGGGTCGGTTTGGGGTTAGGAATACGGAATTGCAAGCGGTTGTCGGGCAACTTGGCCTGCATGCCGCTCATTGCATAATCGATGTCGGTCAGTTTCAGGTCGCCCGTTATCTGTCCTCGTTCGAGTCGCAGGTTTGTCAGGTCGTCGAGGTGTATGCGTACCCCCACATTCCCGAAGCAGTGCCCTACCAACTCCATGCTGTCAGGCAAGAAGTACGCCATGTCCGCTATTTGTATGTCGGCTTGCGCCTGCAGGTCGATGAGCATATTGCCCATCAGGTCGCTTACTTGCCCCGTAGCGGTCAGCTTCGTGTCCTTGGTCTTGGCGTGCAGTCTATGTATATCCACCCGGCTTGCCGCCTGTTGGTTCATATCGATGGCTGCATCCGCATCCAATTCCATGTCGGTCAACTGATAGGGCAGCCCCGCATAGTTTCCTTCGCCGTCTTCGAGTTCGATGTGTGCGGTCACTTTAGGCATGCTTGTGTCGCTGTATATGCCCTCCATGTGTGCCGTGAGCGATGCTTTTCCATCCACTTCTATATCTTTGAGCGACTCGGTCAGGTTTTTGGGCAGCAGGTCGAGTAGCGGGCGTATTTGCCACTCGTTTGCGGCGATGTCCATGTTCAGTGCGATGCTGTCGCCCACTTCCGCTTCTCCGTCAATACCTATTGTGTACCGGTCGGCCCGAACCACTGCCTTATGTAGACGGAAGTTCATCCTTTCCAGATCCACGGCTGCCGGCAGGTCGAGTTCCACTTCTATCCCGTCAGCGTACTCGGTCGTTCCTACCGTAGCGCTCACACTCTCGGAGCGCAGCCGTAGCCGCACCTCGTCCCAGCTTTTGGCCGTCAGGCTGAGGGTGGTATGTTCGAGCGAGGCGTCTATGGAGTCCTTCCTATCCACGAAGGAGATGTGCCTTCCCTCCACCGATGCCGCATCGATGCGGATGTCGTCAAACGGCAGTCCACTCGAGGTGGTGTCCGTTGCGGTCGTATCGGTCGATGCCACAAACACATCATAGTTGGTTGAGCCGTCCGCAGCCATGTAGATATTAGCCACGGCACCGGGCAGTGCCAGTTCCCGCACCACCAGCCGGCTGTTGTTCAGGAATTCCCGCACATTGACGGTAGCCACCACTTCGGGTGCATAGAGCAGCGTATCGCTCGGTGCGCCCTCTTTGGGATTAACGAGGCAGACTCCGCCTATTCGCAGTCCGAATTCCGGGAAGGTCGAGAAGAAAGTCAGTTCCACCTCGCCTATCTCGTGTTCGCACACGATGTATTGGTCAGCCACTTGCCGCACGACAGGTGCAAGCCGTGAGGGTGTGAAGACAGCCCACACAACGATTCCCACGGCTATACATCCGATGAGCAGCACGCCCCCTACGACGGCCGCCACCGATATCCCGAATATTTTCCAAAACCGTTTCATATACTTTCCGCTTTCAACTTCTTTCCACAAACAGGCAGAGCACGAGAGGCAGTTTCCTATACCTCTCAACGCTCAACATAGCCAAGCCCGTTCCTCTCCACTCCACTCTCCGCTATGCATCAATCGAAAAACCGTTCACCTCCTTAGTTTCTCACTACTTTCTTAAACGAGAACTTATTGCTTTTTTGGTCTTTCTCGTAGTAAGCGAGTTCCGAGTCAGTCAGTTTGGTTACGACATAGCTCTTGGGGATTTCGGCTCCGTCGTTGTCCATCAGTTGGATTTCGAGCAGGTCGCCGGTTTTGGAGGTAAATTGCCACTTAAACCATCCGTTGCCTTCTTGGTTGTTTGCCACGTCCTCTTCCTGCACATCTTCAGCCTCGTTCCATTCGTATCCCAGCTGATACTCATCGCTTTTCCGAGAATCGGTGAAGCGCACATAGTGTTCCGAACCATCCTCGAGCCAATATCCGTATAGGTTGCTTTCCGAGAAACCGAGGTCATCGGTCGAACAAGCGGCCATTGCGAGCCCCACCAGAGCCACCATCGCCATGCGTACAATACTTTTTTTCATTATTTTCAGTGTTTAAATTTGTTATGCCTTTTCAATCCGTATATTCACGCTGTACCCGTCCATATCGAGCACTTGCGGTTCGCCAACCTTGTCCACTAATTGGAGCGAGGTTGCCAGCACCTGCGATGCGATATATTCCCCGCAATGCTCCACGGCAGCGGCTATCTCCTCGCGCTTTTCTATCTCGATGCTGATCCGGTCGGTTATCTCTAATCCTGTGGTCTTGCGCAGGTTCTGAATACGATTCACCAATTCGCGTGCGATACCTTCCTCTATCAGTGCATCGGTCAGTTCTATGTCGAGCGCAATGGTCAGCACGCCGTTGTTGGCAACGAGCCATCCCGGCATGTCTTCCGTGATGATATCCACATCTTCCGCCACGAGGTCGATGTCGAGCAGTCGGAATGTCCCTGCTGCCTCAAACGCAGCAATGTTCTCTTGGCTCATTTGCCCGATAGCAGCCGCCAATTCTTTCATCTTGCCGCCCACTTTCTTGCCCAGCACTTTGAAGTTCGGTTTTATCTTTTTGACCAACTTCACATCCGAGTCCTCCGCGCGCACAATTTCTAATTCCTTCACATTCACCTCTGCTTTTATCAGGTCCTGCACATGAAGCAGTGCTGCGAGTGTGTCCGCATCCGGAGCGGGAATTACCGCTTTTTGCAGCGGCTGCCGCACATTTTTCTCGGCACGCTTGCGCAGGCTCAGTATCATCGAGGTGGCTTGTTGAGCGAGATACATCGAGCGTTCCAACGGCTTGTTTATCAGCGCCTTGTCTGCTTTTGGCCAGTCGCTCAAGTGAACGGTCTTGCCCGTCAGGTCACGATAGAGTCGGTCGCCAAAGAACGGCGCATTCGGTGCCATCAGTTGTGCCACCACGCGCAGGCACTCATAGAGTGTGCTGTATGCAGCCTGCTTGTCTTCGTTCATCTCGCCGCCCCAGAAACGCTTGCGGTTCAGTCGCACATACCAGTTGCTCAAGTCGTCCTGCACGAAATCCGAGATCGCACGCCCCGCTTTGGTGGGTTCGTAGGCCTCGTACGCCGCCGTCACTTCCTCAATGAGCGAGTTCAGTCGGCTCAGCACCCATTTGTCTATCTCGGTGCGTTCGCCTGCAGCCGTGTCGGCTGTCCAGCCATCCACATTGGCGTATAGGGCAAAGAAACTGTAAGTATTATAGAGTGTCCCGAAGAACTTCCGACGGATCTCATCCACTCCTTCCGGGTCAAACTTCAAGTTCTCCCATGGGCTTGAGTTGGTCAGCATATACCACCGTACCGCATCGGCTCCGTATTTATCGAGGGTCGAGAACGGATCCACCGCATTGCCGAGTCGTTTCGACATCTTGTTGCCGTTCTTGTCGAGCACCAATCCGTTGGAAATCACATTCTTATACGCCACTTTGTCCTCTATCATCGTATGGATGGCGTGTAGCGTAAAGAACCACCCGCGTGTTTGGTCCACGCCCTCGCTGATGAAGTCTGCTGTGCGCGGAGCGTCTTGATTCTCAAACGGATAGTGGTTCTGTGCGTAGGGCATGGCACCCGAGTCGAACCACACATCTATCAGGTCGAGTTCCCGCTTCATGGGCTTGCCGCTCTTCGAGCAGAGAATGATGTTGTCCACATACGGGCGGTGCAGGTCGATTACCGACGGGTCGTAGTTCTCTTTCGAGTAGTCGCCCGGTTTGTGTTTCGGCCACGGGTTCTCTTTCATAAATCCCGCTACCACTGCCTTATCTATTTCCTCAAACAGTTCCTGTATCGACCCGATGCAGATCTCTTCCTGCCCGTCTTCGGTGCGCCAAATCGGCAGCGGCGTACCCCAATAGCGTGAGCGGGACAGGTTCCAATCGTTCAGGTTCTCAAGCCACTTACCGAAGCGTCCCGTACCCGTCGATTCGGGCTGCCAGTTGATGGTCTTGTTCAGGCGTATCATCTCCTCGCGTGCCTTTGTGGAGCGGATGAACCACGAGTCGAGCGGGTAGTACAGCACCGGTTTGTCCGTGCGCCAGCAGTGCGGATAGGTATGTATGTGTTTCTCGATGCGGAATGCTTTGTTGCTTGCTTTGAGCACCATGCAGATCGCCACATCCAATGTCTCATCTTTGTCCGTCAGTGTCGGATCGTAGGCGTTTTTCACAAATCGCCCTGCCCACGGCTTGTACGCCTCCACATCAATATGCTTTGCCACGAAATCGGAGTCAAGGTCTTCCAATAGGAAGAACTTACCCGTCATATCCACCATGGGTCGTTGCTCGCCCTTTTTGGTCAGGAACACCATACCTGCAATGCCCGCTTTTTTGGCAACGAACGCATCGTCAGCACCGAAAGTCGGCGCAATATGCACAATACCTGTACCGTCTTCGGTGGTCACATAGTCGCCCGCAATCACGCGGAACGCCTCGCCGTCGGGTTTCGCCCACGGAATCAGCTGCTCATATTCCAATCCCACGAGGTCTGTTCCCTTACCTCGCCATAGGATCTCCGGAGCATCTCCCAATTCTTTGCTGTATGCAGCCAACCGCGCCTCAGCCAGCAGGTAGAGTGCCTCTATTTTGGTGTACGGATTCTCGCCTCTCACCACCACATAATCTATTTTGGGTCCTACGCACAGGGCAGTATTGCTCGGCAGCGTCCATGGAGTTGTCGTCCATGCCAGCGCATAGAGAGGCAGACCGCTCTCTACCGCTATTTCAAGGGGTCCCCGCGACAACTTGTTTGTCGTGGGGAGAGCGGAGGCATCGGTCGCTTTACTTGCAACTTGTTGCAAGTCTGTGCGATCCGATTGCCGAACGCGAAATTGGGCAGTACAAGCGGTGTCCTTCACATCTCGGTAGCACCCCGGCTGATTCAGCTCGTGCGACGACAGTCCGGTCCCCGCAGCGGGCGAATACGGCTGAATGGTGTAGCCTTTGTAGAGGTATCCGTTTTGGTAGAGTTGTTTGAGCAGATACCACAGGCTCTCGATGTATTTGTTGTCGTAGGTGATGTATGGGTTTTCCAGATCCACCCAGTAGCCCATCTGTTTAGTCAGTGCAGTCCATTCTTTGGTGTATTTCATCACCTCACGGCGGCAGGCAGCGTTGTATTCATCCACGCTGATTTTCTTGCCGATATCCTCTTTGGTGATGCCCAGCATCTTCTCCACGCCCAATTCCACAGGCAGTCCGTGCGTATCCCATCCGGCTTTGCGTTGCACCTGATAGCCCTGCATCGTTTTGTAGCGGCAGAAGGTATCTTTTATCGTGCGGGCGAGTACATGATGAATACCCGGCATACCGTTTGCCGAAGGAGGGCCCTCGAAAAACAGGAACGCAGGATGCCCTGCACGGGTTTCGATACTTTGGTGGAAAAGGTCTTCTTTTTCCCAGTCTGCCAGCACCTCTCGGCTCATTTCCGGCAGATTCAGTTGCTTATACTCTTTGAATTTCTTCATATCTTGTTGATATCTCTATATCTAATTCTATATCTAATTCTGTTATGCTCTTCTGTTATGCTCTGTATTTTATCCTCAAATTCGAGGTTCTACCTACGCAAATGGGCGCACCTACACAAATAGCGCACAAAGTTACAACAAAAAAGCGAACTATGCAACACTACTCCGTTTTTGCCCCTTTTCAAACCTATAGTTTCCGTTTTCCAACCCCAAACACCCCACTCCATCTGATAATTCCTAATTCATAATTCTTAATTCATAATTAGACAATTAGCTTGCTTTTTGCATAATTCGAATATATTGTGTACCTTTGCAGGCTTTTTCTATTGTAACAACGGCGCAAGCCAAAAACTATGTTTTTACAAATACTGAAATCCAAGATTCACCGCGTTCAGGTGACAGAAGCCAACTTAGAGTACATCGGAAGTATCACCATAGACGAGGACTTGATGGACGCCGCCGCCATCGTGGCGGGCGAGCGGGTGCAGGTGGTGGACAACAACAATGGTGCCCGCCTCGAGACCTATGTCATTCCGGGCAAGCGTGGCAGCGGTTGTATCTGCATGAATGGTGCCGCAGCGCACCTCATCCATGTGGGCGACACGGTCATCATTATGTCCTACGCCCTTATGACTCCCGAAGAACAAAAGTCGTTCCGTCCGAGTGTCGTCTTCCCCACCAACAACCATTTAGTATAAGTACATGGCGTTTTTCGACCTTCTCCATACCGATTCCGCCTCTGCTGCTCGTGCAGGCGTTGTTCATACCGACCACGGTGACATCCTGACCCCTATCTTTATGCCTGTCGGCACGGTGGGGACAGTCAAGGGGGTGCATCGTCGCGACCTTGTGGACGACATTCATGCGCAGATCATCTTGGGCAACACCTACCATCTTTTTCTGCGTCCGGGTACGGATATTCTCTACCAGGCGGGCGGTTTGCATAAGTTCGAGAGTTGGACACGCCCTATTTTGACCGATTCGGGCGGGTATCAAGTCTTCTCGCTGACCGACATCCGCAAGATGACGGAGGAGGGGGTTCGTTTTTCGAGCCATATTGATGGCCGCAAATTGCTCTTTACCCCTGAATCTGTGATGGATACGGAGCGCCTTATCGGTGCAGACATTATGATGGCGTTCGACGAGTGCTGTCCGGGCACGGCAGACCGTCAATACGCCACGGAGTCGATGAACCGCACCCACCGTTGGTTAGATCGCTGCATCGCCCGTTTCGACAGCACAGAGGACCTGTACGGCTATAAGCAGCACCTCTTTCCTATCGTGCAGGGTTGTGTCTATACCGACCTGCGTCAGGAGGCGGCGAAGCGTCTGCGTGACCTCGACCGTGACGGCTATGCAATAGGTGGTTTGGCGGTGGGCGAGCCGTCTGAGAAGATGTACGAGATGATTGAGGTCGTCAATGCCATTCTGCCGGAGAACAAGCCCCGCTATTTGATGGGTGTCGGCACGCCGTGGAACATACTCGAAGGCATCGAGCGTGGGGTCGATATGTTCGACTGCGTCATGCCTACCCGCAACGGCCGCAATGGTATGATTTTCACCCGCAACGGCGTGATGAATATGCGCAACAAGAAGTGGGAAAACGACTTCACCCCGCTCGATCCCGAAGGAACGTCCTATGTAGACACACAATACACCCGTGCCTATGTGCGTCACCTGATACATGCCGAGGAGATGTTGGGTCTAGAGATCCTGTCCATCCACAACTTGGCATTTTATTTGTGGTTGGTGGGAGAGGCACGCCAACACATCCTCGCCGGTGATTTCCGCTCGTGGAAGGAGGACACCCTCCGCCGCATCACCATACGCCTATGATGGGACAATGGGTAAATGGGGCTATTTGTAAATGTGTAAATGGGTAAATGGGAATTTGTAAATTTGTAAATGTGCAAGTGTGTAAATGTGCAAGTGTACAAATACCCACCAAACATCCCACCCTGCATGTTAATTGTTAATTGTTACTTGTTACTTGCTCAAGCGTCTCGATTGGTATATTATCCGTAAGTTTCTCGGCACTTTCTTTTTCTCGATTGTGCTGATACTGAGCATTGCCATTGTCTTCGACCTGACGGAGAAGATGGACGACTTTTTCGAGAACCAGATTCCGCTCAAGGAAATCATTCTTGACTACTATTTGCCTTTTATTCCGTACTATACGAATATGTTCAGTTCGCTGTTCATATTCATTTCCGTTATTTTCTTCACCTCTAAGTTAGCCGGCAACAGTGAGATTATTGCCATCATGGCGGCGGGCGTCAGCTACCACCGCTTGATGGTGCCTTATTTTGTGTCGGCCACTTTCCTTTTCCTTTTCTCTTTCTATCTCGGCGGCTATGTCATCCCGCCCGCTACGGGCAAGATGTTGGCGTTCACCGACCGCTATGTCGAGCGTTTCACCTCGGAGAACGCCCGCAACATCCAGATGGAAGTAGAGCCGGGCACGATTCTTTATATCGAGTCGTTCCAGAAGCGCAACAACATGGGCTATCGTGCCTCGTTGGAGCATTTCGAGGGCAAGACCCTTACTTGCCGAATCACTGCCGACCGTATTCGTTACGATTCCGTTTATGATTGGCATCTCGAGAACTATGTCCGCCGCGATTTCGAGGGTATGCGCGAGACCATGTCGCGTGGCACTCGCCTCGATACCATCATCCCCATCCAGCCCTACGAGTTGTTTATCACGGCGGAGCAGGCGCAGGAGATGACCAATCCGGAGCTGCTCGACTATATGGAGAAACAGCGTGCGCGCGGTGCAGGCAACATCCAGGCGTTCGAGACCGAGTACCACAAGCGTTGGGCATCCCCGTTGGGCGCATTCATTATGACCCTGTTGGGCGTTACGATGAGTAGCAAAAAGGTGCGTGGCGGTATGGGCAAGAACCTCGGTATCGGTATTATCCTTACGGCAGCGTATATTCTTTTCTCCACGGTCAGCACCACGTTTTCCGTCAGTGGCGTCATGTCGCCTTTCATGAGCGCATGGCTGCCCAATTTTGTTTTCTTGGCTATCGGTGTCTTCCTATATATCCGAGCGCAACGCTAATTTTCATTCACGGGGCGCAGAGTGCCTTCGTCCCGCCAAATTGAGTACGATTATGGCAAAAATTCTCATTATAGACGACGAGCGCGCCATCCGCAACACGCTCAAAGATATTCTCTCTTTCGAGGGCTACGAGGTCGCAGTGGCAGAGGACGGCCGCAAGGGCGTCGAGGAGGCTCGCAAGGGTCAGTACGACCTCATCTACACCGATGTCAAGATGCCCGAGATGGACGGTATCGAGGTGTTGGATGCGTTGAAAAATTCCACCGACGAGGGCGACTATGTCGATTGCCCGATTGTCATGATTTCGGGTCACGGCACGGTCGAGACGGCGGTCGATGCACTCAAAAAGGGTGCCTACGACTTCATCGAGAAGCCGCTCGACCTCAATCGCCTGCTCGTCACCACCAAGAACGCCTTGGAGCATAAGAACATGCGTGCCGAGATCGGTCGCGGCAAGCAGGAGATCAGCAATCTTCGCAAGAAGGTGGCGCAGAAGAGCCAAATGATAGGCGAGAGTCAGGCCATCGAGCATATCCGTGATATTATCAACAAGGTAGCCCCCACCGATGCGCGTGTGCTTATCACGGGCGAGAACGGAACGGGCAAGGAGGTGGTGGCTCACCTCTTGCACGAGGGCAGCAGCCGTGCCGACAAGCCGATGGTCGAGGTCAATTGCGCCGCTATTCCGAGCGAGCTTATCGAGAGCGAGCTCTTTGGCCATACCAAGGGTTCTTTCACGGGCGCCATCAAGGATCGCACCGGCAAGTTCGAGCAGGCGGACGGCGGAACGCTGTTTCTCGACGAGATTGGCGATATGTCGCCGGCGGCGCAGGCGAAAGTGCTGCGTGCGTTGCAGGACAACGAGATCACCCGTGTGGGCAGCGACAAGCCCATCAAGGTCAATGTGCGTGTCATTGCGGCCACCAACAAGAACCTCCCGCTTGAGATCGAGAAGGGTCGTTTCCGCGAGGACTTATTCCATCGCCTCAATGTCATTCCCGTACATGTCCCGAAGCTCGATGAGCGCAAGGAGGACATTCCCCTTTTGGTTTCCTATTTTGCCGAGCAGATTTGCGGCGAACAGGGTCGTCCCATCGCCGTTTTCGAGTCGGACGCCATCGAGGCACTTCAGGCACGCAGTTGGACGGGCAATATCCGTGAGCTGCGCAATGTCGTAGAGCGCCTCATCATCCTTGCGGGCAATACCATCACCCGCTCCGATGTCGAGCTCTATGCGTAGTCAGGCGTTGAGAGTAGTTGAGCGTTGAGAGCTAAAATGTAATAGGTAAAAACTTGGTTTTACAGGAACTTCACATACTGAATTACAAGAATATCCGTGAGGCGCAGTTGCACTTTGCGGATAAATTGAATTGCTTTGTCGGACTCAACGGACAGGGCAAGACCAACATTCTCGACAGCATCTACCTGCTCAGTTTCACTAAATCTGCCTACAACCCCATCGATTCGCTCAATATCACCCACACCGAGCCTATGGCGATGGTGCAGGGTCTGTATGCCGCCGAGCCGGAGCCTCTGCAGGTCACTTGCGGGCTTAAGCGGGGTCAGAAGAAGCAGTTTCGGCTCGGCAAGACCGACTACAAGCGCCTCACCGACCATATCGGTCTTTTGCCGCTCGTCATGGTCAGCCCGCAGGACGGTGCGCTGATCGAAGACGGCAGCGACGAGCGACGCCGTTTCATGGATGTGGTCATCTCGCAGAAGGATCGCACCTATTTGGAGCATCTCACTGCCTACAATGCCCTGCTCAAGCAGCGTAACGCCCTGCTCAAGCAGTACGCCGATGCCGAAGCAGTGCCTTGGGAACTCTTCGAGGTGTTGGAGTTGCAGATGCTTTCCCCCGCACATTATATATATAGCGCCCGGCAAACCTTTATCAACTCGTTTCTTCCGCTTTTCGATTCGCTCTATCACGAGATAGCGGGCAGCAGCGAGCAAGTGTCGCTCAGTTATACGAGCCAGTTGCAGGACCGCGATTTGCAGGAAGCTTTTGTCCGTACCCGTTCCCGTGACTTGATTTTGGGTTGGACGAGTCAGGGCATCCACAAGGACGACCTTTCCATGCAGTTGGACGCCCACCCGCTCAAGCAGGTCGGCTCGCAGGGTCAGCAGAAGACCTTCTTGCTCTCGATGAAGTTGGCGCAGGCGCTCTATTTGGGCAAACCCATTTTGTTGTTGGACGATATATTCGATAAGTTGGATAGCGAGCGGGTAGAGCGCATTGTCCGTTTGGTCAATAGCGACCGTTTCGGTCAGATTTTCATCACCGATACCGACCGTCAGCACCTCACGGACCTTCTGCGTCCCGCCCCCGATGCCCGCCTTTTCCATGTCACCCACGGCACCATCCAATCTTTATAAAAAGCACCCACTACATATATTATATATAACCACACCCCCACTACATATATTATGTATATATAAAACCACACCCACTACATACAAACCCATATATACATTGAGAGTTATACATAGAGTGATTTTATTTTCCCCCGTCATCTAATCTCCAAAAGCAAAGCAGCCCATCATTTTTTCAATATGAAACGCCTCTTTCACATACTATTTCCCGAACCACTCCCGAACCAACTCCTACTGATTCTCTTGTTGGGTCTTAGTATGTCCCTTTCGGCGCAGACCCCCAACGATCGGATTGCCTTTCGTGGCGCATGGATCGCCACGGTGGCGAACATCGATTGGCCGACGCCCGCCGCTGTAGGTCATACCGATCAGCAGAAGTCGGAGATGATTTGGTTGCTCGATTCGCTACAGCAGTTGGGTATCAATACCATTGTTTTCCAGGTGCGTCCCACAGCGGACGCCTTGTATCTGTCGGAGTTGGAGCCTATCAGCAATTGGCTTACCGGCAAGCAGGGTCGTTGGGGCGAGCAAGAAGCGTGGGACCCGCTTGAGTTCGTGGTCGAGGAGGCCCATTTGCGGGACATGGCCGTTCATGTATGGCTCAACCCCTACCGTGTCAATCTCGCACGCAATCCCATTACGGCGCTTTGGCAAAACCATATCTACCAGTCTAATCGCGATTGGTTTTGGCAGTACAACGGCCAGTGGTATTTCGATCCGGGCTTGGACGAAACCCGTGATTGGATCTGTATGGTCGTCGAGGACCTCGTTAGCCGCTACGACATCCAGGCCATCCACATGGACGACTATTTCTATCCCTACCCGTCCGGTAAGCAGTCCCTGCCCGACACCGCCACATTCCGCCGCTATCCGCGCGGTTTCAGTAACATCGAAGATTGGCGCCGTGACAATGTCAATCAGGTCATCCGAGAGCTTCACACCGCCATCAAATCCATCAAGCCTGAGGTCGAGTTCGGCATCTCGCCGTTCGGTGTGTGGCGCAACCAGAGCCGTGACTCGCTCATGGGCAGTGCCACCCGTGCGGGTATCACCAACTACGACGACCTCTATGCCGATGTGCTTCTGTGGATGCGCGAGGGGTGGATTGACTATGTCGTGCCGCAGCTCTATTGGGAGATCGGCAAGCCCGCCGCCGACTACGAGGTATTGGCGCATTGGTGGGCGGAGCATGCTTATGGCTGCAAGCTCTATATCGGTATGGCGCCGTATCGCTTGGAGGGCAAGAAAGAGACCACCGCATGGCGCACGGGCAACGAAATAGGCCGCCAGATGCAGCTCAACCGCACCATTCCGGAAATCACGGGCGAGTGTTTCTATTCCACGCGTCCGCTGTTGCGCAACCCCCGCCATGTCTGCGACACCATCCGTTCGTACTACCGGCCCGCTGATACAATTCCTTCTTTCACGCACTAAAAACCACCCTATCGATGTATTCCTTCCGCACCTACCTTCCCTATTATCGACGCAACCTTCGCGTGGCGCTCCCCGTCATGCTCACGCAGCTTGGTGCCTCTTTGGTTGGTCTGTTCGATTCCATCATGGTGGGCCATTACGGCACGGCCGATTTGGCGGCGGTCAGTTTCTCCAATGCCATATTTTTTATGATTATGGTCTTCGCGATGGGTGCGTTGATGGGTGTCACGCCGCTTATCGGTATCGAGGTGGGGCGCAACGATGAGCATAGTGCGGGCCGTATCGCAGCGTACCTGCAGAACGGTATTTCTTTCACCCTGCTGCTTTCGTTGGCAATGCTCATCCTGCTTTGCAGCGTCATGCCGTTTTTGGACCATTTCGGTCAGGAGCCGGAGGTCATCGAAGCCGCCCGTCCCTACTATTTTTGGATCGTGCTGTCCATCGTTCCGTTCTTGTTTTTCTGCCTGCAGAAGCAGTTCCTCGAGGGTCTTGGCAACACTTTGGTGGCGATGCTCATCACCTTAGGGTGCAACCTTCTCAATATCTTTTTCAATTGGATTTTCATTTTCGGCCATTGGGGAGCTCCTGCTATGGGAGCGGCCGGAGCAGGACTCGCCACATTCATTTCCCGCCTTCTGATGCCTTTCTGTTTCTTGACGGTCATTATGCTCAAAAAAGATTGGCGTCGCTACTTGCAGCTCTTCAGCTGCAAGGCAGCCCGTTGGGGCGAAGTGGTGCGTCTGTTCAAGATTGGTGCCCCCATCGGCAGCCAGACCCTGCTCGAGACCTTTGTTTTTACCATTTCGTTCATCATCATCGGTTGGCTGAGCAAGGAAGCATTGGCGGCACACCAGGTGTCCAACCAGATCGCCGACCTTACCTTTATGTTGGCGCAGGGTATCGGTGCGGCGACCACCATCCGCGTGTCGCACCAGTTGGGTACGGGCAATATGCAAGCCGTTCGCATGGCGTCGAACGCATCCATCCACCTCTGTTTGCTGATGAATACCATCGGAGCGGTCATCATGATTAGCCTGCACAACCAGATTCCGTATCTTTTCACCGACGACCCGGCTGTTATTGCCATCGCTAAGCCATTGATTCTCATAGCGGGTTTGTGGCAGTATGCGGACGGTATGCAATGTATAGGCAGTGCCATGTTGCGGGGTATCACCGATGTCAAAGTCCCTATGCTTATCGCTTTTGTGTCGTATATTCTCATCACGCTCCCGTTGGGGATTGTGCTGATGTTTGTGTGCGATTTGGGTGTGATCGGTATGTGGGTAGGTTTCATTGTGGGCTTGTCCATTGCGGCTGTTTTGTTGCATACCCGTTTCCGCCGTCAGCTCCGCCGCATGGAGCAAAAGGGCTGATATAGCCAACGGAAACAACGAACAACGGAAAA
This sequence comes from Bacteroidaceae bacterium, assembly GCA_963659655.1. Classification (GTDB taxonomy): domain Bacteria; phylum Bacteroidota; class Bacteroidia; order Bacteroidales; family Paludibacteraceae; genus Colicola. The sequence continues at coordinate 58,231 of CAVKVE010000003.1, forward strand.
TACGCCCCACAAAAACTAATCATTCATAATTCTTAATTCATAATTAGAAGTAGTAATTCATAATTCATAATTATATGAAGCGTTTTCTTTCCCGCATCAATTTGCTATTAGGCAGCCTCAGCCTTTTGTTGGCAGGTTGCAGCAGCCAGAAGCACACCCCGAAGAACCACGGCATTATGGTGCTTTACGGGGTAGGTTTAGAGGACTATGCCCCGCTTCCCGAAACCGCCACACCGGAACTCTCCGATGACGCACAAAGCAACGAAACAAACGACGAAAAAAGCGGAACAAAAAGCAACACTAACAGCAACGAAAAAAGGGATGTAAAAGGCAACGAAAAAAGCGACGCAAAAAAAGGTGTTCAGTCGGACTCTATTCCCGAAGGTTCCCGAACCATTGCCTTACCAACCGACTCGTTGGAGCAGGGTCTTACCCCTCGTGGCGACCGCCCGCACATCATGGTCAAGTATGGTGTCATGCCTCCCAAGCAATCTTCGTCCAACTAATCCGCCATGTCCGCCGATTCTCACCCTACGCCCTCCCCTATCGGGCGGGCACATTTCCGCAAGCGGGACCTTCCCTTCCGCCTGCGTCTTGCTTTGCGCCTCGAGCATCTGCGCCGCAAGAACCTGAAGACCCTGCATCCCCTGCAACAGTTGTTCTGGGAGAGCACCCTTCGTTGCAATGTACATTGCCTGCATTGTGGCAGCGATTGCGTATCGTCTGTCACGCAGCCCGATATGCCCGCCGAGGACTTTCTCCGTGTATTGGATACCGAGGTCACTCCGCATGTCGACCCGCATAAGGTACTGATTATCATCTCCGGAGGCGAACCGCTTATGCGCAAGGATTTGGAGCAGGTAGGCCGTGCTTTGTACGACCGTGGCTACCCGTGGGGTATGGTCACCAATGGCCTTGCCTTGACCGAAGAACGCTTTCATGCGCTCCGAGCCGCCGGCTTGCGTAGTATGACCGTCAGCCTTGATGGGTTGCAGGACGACCATGTGTGGCTTCGTCAGCACCCGTTGGCTTTCGAGGGTGCGTGCCGAGCCATCCGTTTGGCAGTGCAGGCTCGGGACATGGCGTTTGATGTCGTCACCTGCGCCAATCAGCGCAATTTCGATCACCTTGCCCAAATCCGTGATTTCCTGTGGAGCATGGGTGTCCGTGATTGGCGTGTTTTCGGTATCGACCCTATGGGGCGTGCCGCTACCAACCCCGAACTATTGCTCACCAACGACCAGTTCCGCCGCTTGATGGACTTCATTGCCGCCGAGCGGGAAGCAGGCCGCCATGTCAGTTACTCCTGCGAGGGCTTTTTGGGCAACTACGAGGGCCGTGTGCGGGACCATCTCTACCAGTGTGCAGCAGGCTTGTCGGTTGCCTCTATCTTGATTGACGGCAGCATTTCCGCTTGCACCAGTATCCGTGGCAAGTACTATCAGGGCAATATCTACCGCGACTCGTTTTGGCAGGTGTGGGAGCATGGTTTCGAGTCCTACCGCAATCGTGATTGGATGCGCCGCCAGGAGCCTTGCAACCATTGTAAGGTCTTCGATTTCTGCGAGGGCAATGGTATGCACCTGCGCCGCGAGGATGGTTCGCTCATGCTCTGCCACCTGCAGCGCCTCTACCCCGGCGACACTTCCTGCACCCCGCAATAGTCTTCACCCCTTCCAACTACCCCCGAAGGACTCCCAAAGGAAAACAACTTCCCCCCCCCGAAGGACCCCCAAAGGAAAACCACTGTTCTCCTAAAAACAAAGCGTATCCATCCTATTGCAGGATAACCTCTACCCTATACAAAATAGGTCAAAAACCTATACACACCAAAAAAACGCACCGAGATTTCTCTCAGTGCGTTTTTATATCCCCGGCGTGTCTCACGACAAGCCGAGTTCTACCAATCGTTTCAGTTCAAATTTATCGTACGCGCTCGCAGTAGCTACCATCGCGGGTATCCACGCGGATGAGTTCGCCCTCGTTGATGAACAGCGGCACACGAATCTCTGCGCCGGTCTCCAGCTTAGCAGGCTTCAAGGTGTTCGTAGCAGTATCGCCCTTCAGACCCGGCTCGGTGTAAGCCACAGCCAGTTCTACCTTTGCGGGCAGTTCTGCGAAGAGGATGGTATCGGTCGAAGCGTCGCTCACTACATCTACCACAAACCCTTCTTTCAAGAAATCCACACCCGTAATCAGGTCGTGTGCGATAGGCACTTGCTCAAAGGTCTCTTGGTTCATAAAGATGTAGTCCTCGCCTTCTTGATAGAGGTATTGATACGGACGGCGCTCTACGCGAACATCTTCCAGTTTCTCACCGATGTTGAAACGGCGCTCGATTACACGGCCATCTACTACATCTTTGAATTTCACACGCATGATTGTGTTACCCTTACCCGGTTTCACGTGGAGGAACTCAATCACGAAATACAGACGCCCGTCCATACGGATGCAAACGCCATTTTTTACATCTTGAGAGTTAATCATAAATGATTGCTATATAATTTCTTACTAAATTCGTCTCGATTTGCTTTTGTCGCCGACGC
>CAVKVE010000004.1:0-2179 GCA_963659655.1 Bacteroidaceae bacterium
AAACTACGCGAAGCATGCGTAGCGAAAGCACCGTCATTCGGATTGTGCTCTCGCAGCAGGTGCAGACGATAGCCGAAGTGGTGGTTACGGCAGCGGAGTCGGCGGGCGCACAGACATCGTCGCTGATAGGCAAAGAAGCCATGCAACACCTGCAGCCATCGAGTTTCGCAGACATTGTGGGAATGCTTCCCGGGGCTTCTACTACGGCACCTAACCTCACTTCTGCCAACACCATTCGCCTGCGTGAGGCAACAAGTGGAACAACAAGCGACGACTACGCCGCCGCCTCGCTTGGGACAAGTTTTGTGATAGACGGCGCACCTATATCTACCGACGCGAATATGCAATATGTGCAGTCAACAAGCACGCAGGACAACCAACGGCAGACGGTGAACAAAGGTGTGGATATGCGTACCATCTCGACGGATGATATTGAAAAAGTGGAGATTATACGCGGCATAGCAGGGGCGGAATATGGCGATGTGACAAGCGGCGTGGTGAAGATAGAACGCACGCAGAAAGCCACCCCTTGGCGCGCTCGATTCAAAGCAGACGGATTCAGCAAACTCGTGTATGTCGGGAAGGGATGGGCGACCTCCCCAAGCCACCCGACTCCCCCTAACCCCCTCAAAGAGGGGGACTTCAGAGCATCTGACACCCCCTCCTCTGGAGGGGCTTGGGGAGGTCGTGGAGTCGGGTGGCTTGGACAAGTCATTAATTTTGGTTTGGACTATCTGTCGGCGAAGAATGACCCTACGAATACACTCGAGAACTATCGGCGTATCACGGGCTCCGTGCGGCTGCAGAACCGTTGGCAGATAGCCGATACACGCGTGCGGTGGCAGACAAATCTCGACTACACGGGGAGCATAGACAACGACAAAATAGACCCTGATATTAACCATAACAAAGAAGACTCGTACCGCAGCGAGTACCACCATATATCATGGTGCAATACGCTGAATATCAATAATAAAAATCAACAGTGGTGGCGATTTGCGCTGACGACGAACTTCAGTTATTCGCTCGACAGAATACGGCAGACGAAGTTCATTCAGCTCACGACACCCATTCAGCCGGTGCTCTCGTCGCTCGAGGAAGGGGCGCAGGATATGCCGCTGCTGCCGTATCAGTATGTGGCGTCGTATCTCGTGGACGGCAAGCCGCTCAATGTGTTTGTGCGCCCGAAAGCGAATTTTATCTTCCGCACTTGGACGGTAGAACACAAAGCCGCTGTGGGAGTGGAGTGGAAATACGACAAGAATTTCGGAAAAGGGCAGGTGTACGACTTGACGCGTCCGCTGAACTATGCGTCGTCGCTTCGCCCGCGTGCATATAGCAATATTCCCGCCACGAACCAACTGGCATGGTATGTGCAGGACGATATACACATACCCGTGGTGCGTACTTCGTTCGATTTGGAAGTGGGGCTGCGAGGGACTTCGCTCTTGGGGCTCGACAAACAATACACCATGCACGGGAAGTGCTATCTCGACCCGCGCGTGAACTTGATGTATAACATCCCCGTGCGAGGAGGTAAGGTGTATCTTGCGGCGGCGTTCGGGAGACACACGAAAATGCCGACACTGCTGCAACTCTACCCGAATCGCATCTACGAGGACTTGAAAGTGCGCAATGTGACACTCTCGCAAGACAGCGTACTGAATGTGTACACGCATATCATTAACCCGACGAATTATCAACTGACGCCGGCGCGAAATTGGAAATGGGAGGTGCGCGCGGGGTTCGAGATACACAAACATTCGTTCTCCGTCACCTATTTTCAGGAGCGCATGAAAGACGGCTTTCGGCAGTGGCGCAACTGCTTGCCGTTTACCTACACGGTGGATTCGATTGCTACCGACGGCACACGCACACCGCTGACTTACAGCAAGTTGCTGACTTATACGATGACAACCAACGGCAGCGAGATACGCAAAGAAGGCGTGGAGTGGCAATACCAAAGTCCGCGTATTCAAGCCATCTGCACGCGCTTCACCGTCAATGGGGCATGGCTGCGCACCACATACCGCAACTCGCAGGCAGTGTTCTCGACGGACAAACTGACGGAGGTGATTAACGGCGTGGCGGTAAAGGACTACTACATAGGCTACTACGATTGGGAAGATGGCAGCGTGCGGGAGAACCTGAATACCAACCTGATAGCCGATGTGTATAT
>CAVKVE010000004.1:3085-8646 GCA_963659655.1 Bacteroidaceae bacterium
AACTACATCGGCGACACCTATTTTGTGCTGTATAACAACACGCCCGACACGCTCTATGCCGATGGGGTGGTGCTGCTCGAATCGAAACTGAAGAACAGTCAGAAATTCGATGCGCTGACACCGAATTTTATTCCCGACTACTTCGGGGCAGACGCTATCTATCGCATTCCCGGCAGCGGACGGGAACATCCCGTAGCCCCGGGTGGCACGGTGCTGATAGCAGACAATGCGCAAGATCATCGGGTGGCGAACAGCAACTCCTACGACCTAAGCATGGCGGATTTTGAATGGTACGACCAATCGTCGAGCGCCACCGTGACGGACATAGACAACCCCGATGTGCCGAATATGGAAAAAGTGTATTGCTACACGGCGACAATATGGTCTCCGAATAGGCAAGGGAATACCTCGTTTGCGCTGGCACGCTTCCCCGAAGGACTGACGGATTCGGCGTTCTTGAAAGACTATCGGCAAGCCTACGACTATCGGTTGATTACTTCGGCTGGGACTTTTGATATGTCGAATGCCTGCTACATCGTGCCCAACGAGTGGATACTGGACTGCGTGAATACCTGTCCGCGCACTGCCTATCAGTGGTTGGTGGTGTCGGCAGATTTGGATGCCGGGCGCAGCTATGTGGGCGAGATAGGTTCCGACCCCGCACGCTTCGGCAAGTGTGTGCGCCGCCGATTCTTGGAAGAAGACGGGGAAAAAGTGCTGCTGCCCAATGGACGCCCGCAACTGCAAGATTGGAACAACTCTACCCTCGATATGCTCCCCGCTGAGGTGGCTGAACCGACATATTTTGACCTCCCCGACCTCCCCAAGCCCCTCCAGAGGAGGGGGTGTAGGGGGAGTCGGTAAAACTATACAATGAAACAAAAACTTACAAATATAATCCCAATCCCCCTCCTATGGAGGGGTTAGGGGAGGTCTTATGATGCTTCTATCGTTACTTACCGCTCTTTTGCTCGATACCGCCTCGACGGAGGCGTATATCGGCGGACACTATCAGCAATCGACTATGCCGCTCGTGGGGACACAGGCGGGAGGATTCGGCGTGTATGCGCAGTCGGTATATGACCTGAGCGAGGTGAGTCGGGTGTTCGGCGAGGCATCCTACGAGTGGGGACAAAGCAAAGGGCATCGGTGGGTGGAGAACGCCGATTATCAGCTGCTCTATCCGTATCTGACTTGCGACACGATAGGCGGAGGCATGCAGACGGAGCGGTATTGGTTCCGTGGCGGCTACAGGTGGCAGAAGGCGCATATTATATGGCACATGGCATTACAATACCGTGCGTTGCAAAGTTATCGGAGTGTGGACCCTCGCCCGAAAAACAAGGTGGCAGACTTGCAAGTGGAAGGTTCGGTGGGGTATATAGACGCACGCTATGCGTACTCGTTTATAGGCTCGGTGGGGCGATACAAGCAGAACAACGACATCTCGTTCTATTCCGAATCGGGCAACGCTACGGTGTATCATCTCGTGCAAACGAACGAGGACTATGTGCGCTTTGCGGGGAGTTTTACCTCGTCGTACTATCACGGGCTGACGGCAAGTGGCGCATGGCTGATGCAGCCGGCACGGCAAGGCGTGTTGGCGGGCGTGGCGTATCACTATATGGGCGTGACAAAAGAACTGAGCAGCAGTACCTCGACACCGATAGCCCAACTGCAAACGCATACGATGGGGGCGCAGGTGGGGTACGCAGCACCTAAGGGGCGAATCGTGCTGGCTGCTGACTACGGCTTGCGGCTCGGTACACAATATATATATGGCGATGTGGCGGGGAACTATTACTACCTGCTCTATCGCTCGCAGAACTATCAGGAACAGACGGCGGCGGTGTCGCTCTCGGGTTCGTATCGGTGGGCGTTGCCCGTCGGGTATCTGCGGCTCAGCGCCTCGGCAGACTATCAGCACCGCTTTGCCGCCACACATAACGGCTCGCCTGCCCATCCGTATTGGACGGAGCTGGCGGAATACCTGACGGCTGCACAAGCAGACCTGAGTCTGTCGGTGCGGTATGCTTTCCCTATCACAAAAGCCAAAGAGGGCGCAAAACGAGGGGCTCTGCATTGGTTCGTACAGCCGCAAATGGCGTTCTCGTACTTTCTACCTAAGGCGTACCTTTGGGAAGTCGGCTTGCAAACCGGTATCTGCTTCTAAACGATTGCGGGGGCGCTGCGGCTTTCTTGGGAACTCAATGTGTCCCGCTGCTTAGGATTTATTAGAGATCTCTTTGGAAAGGCATATACACAAAAAAAGAGTCGCCTTTCGGCAACTCTTCCCCTCTAAAAACTAGAAATTATGAAAACATGATTTCGTGCGCAGGATGAGACTCGAACTCACACGATCTTGCGACCACTACCCCCTCAAAGTAGCGTGTATACCAATTTCACCACCTGCGCTTCGTCGGAATTTGCTACGCAGCCGAAATTCGCTTGCGTGAATTTTATGCTCCGCAAATTCCTCCTCTTCAAAACGATAAAACTTGCGTTTTCTCGTTTTGGTGTAAAAGATCACTTTTCTTGTGCCCAGAACAGGACTCGAACCTGCACGCCTCGCGACATACGCACCTGAAACGTACGCGTCTACCAATTCCGCCACCTGGGCTTTTAGAGTAAAAAAGCAGGAACTATGTCCTGCTCTTTGAGCGGCAAACGAGACTCGAACTCGCGACCCCGACCTTGGCAAGGTCGTGCTCTACCAACTGAGCTATTGCCGCATAATGTAGAAGACCACATACTTCCTATCCGAAAGCGGGTGCAAAAGTACTGCTTTTTTTTGATATACCAAAATATATTCGAAAAAAAATCTCAGAAAAGTGATTTTTCTGCGTTTTTTTGTACCTTTGCACCCGAAAAAGGGGTGAAAAACGAAACCGGCTCCCGAAGGGACAGTGCCGAAATGCGAAAGTGGGGGCAAAGACAACGAATATAATACGGACAAAAAATGTGGGCTTGGTGGACCGAGTCGGCAAAAAATACACTAAAAAAGGTACGAAAAGAATGCAAGAAACCGCAAAGAAGGAAAAAAGTCCGCAAGAAATAGAATGCGGACGACTCCAAAGCAAACTCACCAAACGATTTCATAAGGCATGCGCTGACTATGGGCTGATAGCCGACGGCGACAAGATACTGATAGGACTGAGCGGCGGAAAAGACAGTCTGGCGCTGGTGGAACTGCTCGGACGGCGAGCGCAAATCTATGTGCCCCGATTCGAAGTGGTGGCGGTGCATGTGCGCGTGCGTGAACGAGATTATCAGTCTGACCTAAGCTACTTGGAGCAGTTCTGCGCAGATTATAAGGTGCCGTTCGTGGTGCGAGATACGGAAATTGGCACGCCCGACGAGATAGATGGTTCGGCACTGCATCGGCAAAAAGACCCGTGTTTCCTCTGCTCGTGGTATCGGCGAAAGGCACTGTTTCGGGTGGCGCAAGAATTGGGCTGCAACAAAATTGCATTGGGACACCACAAAGATGATATGGTGGAGACGCTGTTGATGAATCTGGTTTTTCAAGGAACATTTGGCACGATTCCGCCCCGCCTGAAAATGGACAAAATGCCCATTGAAATGGTGCGGCCGCTCTGCCTATGCGAGGAAAAAGACCTGCGGCGCTATGCAGAGCTGCGGGGCTATCAAAAACAGCAGAAACTCTGCCCGTTTGAGAAAGAGAGCAGTCGGGCGCGTGTCAAAGAGTTGGTAGCAGAACTGGAGCAGCTGAACCCTAATGTGCGGGATTCGATGTGGGGGGCGATGGAAAACATAAAAACGGATTATTTGCCACAGAAACGAAATGGAGAAACAAATAAGTAAAAACAATTGATTATGAACGGATTATATACAGTTTTGCTGCTGATTTGCTCGAATGTGTTTATGACACTGGCATGGTACGGACACCTGAAAATGGGCGAAGTGAGTTGGTTCCGACAGCTGCCGCTGATAGCGGTGATAGCTATCTCGTGGGGTATCGCGTTTTTTGAATACTGCCTGCAAGTGCCGGCAAACCGAATCGGATTTGAGGGAAACGGCGGGCCGTTTAGCCTGATGCAACTGAAAGTGATTCAGGAGGTTATCACGCTGACGGTATTCGTGCTGTTCAGCATGGTGGCATTTCACACGACGCTCAGGTGGAACCATATTGTGGCTGCGCTGTGTTTAGTGGCTGCCGTGTATTTTGTGTTCGGGTTCAAATAAACGGGCAAGAAAGCTGCCGCACAAGAAATGGCATGAATAGGCACAAAAAAGCCGTCGGAAACCCGACGGCTTTTCTTATGTGTGAGCGGAAGATTACTTTTTGAAATGCATAACTTCATTGTAGGTGCCATCCTCATAGGTCTCGGTATAGGAGAGAACGAGATCCTTCTTGGTGAGAGAGGTGATGACCATATACTCTGTTTCGCCGTCTTCGGTAAGCAACAAGCGATCCTCGTTGTTGACGGTTTCGATAGAGTAGGTGTAGGTGGCACGCTCTGCCTCGTCGTCGCTATAGTAGGTCATCGCGCAGGTCTTGTCGTCGGAGAAAGTGAGCGTCACGGAGAAGGCATCGATGGTGTCGGTCTCAATGACTTTGCCGTTTTCGTAGTACTCAACAATGTTTGTGTTGAGATCTTCCTTAGCAATTAGGGCATCGTCAAAATAGGTTTCTTGGGAACCAAGAGTCCATGTGCCGATGATAAGCTCGTCCTTCGACTTGTTATCTTCTGTACAGGAAGTGATCATGAAACCGAATGCAAAGACTGCAACGAGGCTCAAGAGAGCCGTACGAAAAAGCGTGTTTTGTTTCATTGTGTTTGTATTGGAATGATGTTTATAATCGAATGGAATAAATGGCTTATTTTTCTTTCTTGAAGTGAATCTTCGAGGTATAGGAGAGGCCTTCTAAATTGCCCGCCTGCTCAAGGACTAAATCACTCTTGGTAAGCGTGGTAACATTGTAGCTATCGGTGTCGGTGCCTTCACTGAAGGTAAGCGTAGTGGTTTTGCCATTCTTCTCGATGATATAGTTGCACTCGTAAGAATCGTATTCGTCTTCCTCCGAGGCGGTAATGGTTGCGATGCTATCGGCAGCAAAGGCGTAAGATAGGCCGGCATCAATGGAATCGGTCTCGTATGTCCCGTCAGCGGTGCCAGAATAGAAATAGATGATACCGTTGGCATAATCTACCTTGGTGTTGAGGTTGCTGCCAATATAGGTTTCTTGAGTGGTGGCATTCCATGAGCCAATGATAAGCTCGGCAGGGGACTTGTCGGCATTGTCATCCGGGTCACAAGCGGTGAGACCGAGTGTGAATACAGCAACAAGGCTCAGGAGAGCCGTACGAAAAAGTTTGAAATAGTTCATTAGAGTAAATAATTTGGGTTGTTTATAAAATAAATACTATCGTATTATCTCTATGTGAATGCAATGGTCAGTTGTGAATTCGATGGCAAAAGTACAAACTATTTATCATATAGACAAATAATTTGGAAATAAAATGCATAAATGTCGGTGTTTTGTTTGGAAAACGATACAAAAAGCCCTGCTGTGCTTGGCGGCGCAGCAGGGCTTT
>CAVKVE010000004.1:8823-18485 GCA_963659655.1 Bacteroidaceae bacterium
TAGCGCTCTGCACCGCGGATGATAACGATTTGTCCGTTCTCGATACGCTTGTAGGTGCGGAGAGCATCGGTAGTTGCTTGGTCGATGGAGGTTGGACGCTCGCCTTGTACCGCCTTGGCACCAAAGCCACCACGGGCATTGGCAGCACGAACGGTCTCGCCCGCTTGGAGTTGGTTCGGGAGTCCTTCGGTAATTGCATACGAATCGTCGCTCTCAATGAGGAACAAAGTGGTCTCGGTGATGTCCTCGGTATCCCACTCAATGGTGCCGTCTTCGCCTACGGTGTAGTAGAGCGAAACTTGCTTGGTGTCGGCAGCCGGATCCCACTCGCCGAAGAACGTAGCGTACTCGTAGTCAGCGATTTGGTCTTCTTTAAGCACCGTCTCGATGTCCCACGACTGGTCTTTGCGGAAGAAATTGACGATGTTGCTCTCCGGGGTCAGCACTTTGCCCTCGGCGTCGCGGGTGTCGTACTCGCCAAAGAGAGCAGGCTTGATGCCGTCGTTCATGGTCTCACGCGTCCAACGGACAATCTTGTTGTTGCTGTCGTAGAGCGAGAACTCGCCCTTGCTATAGTCGAGGGTGGTGTGCAGATAGACGGTCTTTGGGGCGTTGTTCCATGCACGGCCGAGCGATACAACCGAGCACTCCGATTGCACGGTGCAGCCGTTGAAGACATAGCCCTTGTCGCTTGCATCGGCGTTGCTGGCCGTGATGGCATCGCTACCCGAACCTGCGCTGTTGCGCTTCTCGCAGTAGAGCAGTACATTTTGGAAATAGGCACTACCGTCACCGCAGATGTAGTCTACCGTGCCGTGAATCTCGCCGTCCTCGAAATAGTGGGCGGCACCAATCTTGTTGGAATAGTAGGTGTCCTGATAAGAGAGCAGGCGCACATTTTTGCAAATGGTGTGGTTACCCTTGTCCCACAGGGCTACGGCACGACCATTGTCTGCCTTGTAGTAGTCGAGGGCGTTTTGGAGGGTGAGGTCTTGCAGGTAGATGTGGTTACCCGTCAGGAAAAGCGTGGCGGTGTTGTCGATAGACTCGGTAGACGCATCCGGCGCATTGCGGATGATGGTTTTCTCCATCGATTGACCGATAATGCTTACGCTATCTACGGAAATTTGGGTAAGCACTTTCTCGCCGAGGTCGTAGGTGCCGTTGGGCAGGAAAATGCGGTCGCCCTTCTGCACTTGCAACAGCGTCAAGATTAGCGAAGAAGCGTCGCCTGCGGGAACGATATAGAGCCCGCTCTCGTCACGCACCACCTCATCGGCTACATTGTAGATAGCCACACTGTGGATGTATGCCTCGTTGGCGAAAGTCAGGATGAGCGTGTCGGCAGCACCATTGTAGAAGAAAGAGGTGACTGCCCCATCGGATGCGGCTGCAGGCGAGAAAGTGGTGACGGAATCTTTGCTCTCCTTGGCGATAACGCGTACGCTATCGGACTTGGAGTACTGGCAGTTGGCAATCTGAATGTACGCCTTGCCGCCTACTGCAAGACGAATCGTGCCGCCTGCCTTGATGTCCCAACCGTGGGTGTTGTAGTAGGCGCCGTTGGTGATGTCGATACACTCGTGGTCCTCGAGATACCAAGAGGACTGGGTGAGGTCGTAGACATAGTATTTGCCCTCTTTGGCCTCCTCAATAGGGGTAACCAAAGCATAGAGCTTGAGGTCTTTCTCGACCTTGGTGCCTTCGGCTACCTTGACACCGAGCTTGGTCGCCCAACCACGGAAGGCGCTACCTTCGGCAATGGTAAGGGAAGCTTCGGTATATTTGGGGGTAAATGCCGTGCCATGAGCGACGGTTTCCTTGCCGAGCAGATTGTCGTTTTGGTCAAAATAGGTGATGGTGTGGTCCTCCTCGTAGTCGCACGCCTCTACCTTGATATAAGGGCAGTACTGACCGCAATAGACAATGAGCGAATCGGCTGCCTCGACATTGTAGGTCCATGTAGCCGTGCCGCCGTTGTGGTAGCAGCCGCAAGACTTGGTGTCGACCGTGGCGAGCAGGGTGTTGGTGGTGCCGGAGGTAACGGTAGCGGGCTTGTTCGCATACTGGCAACCACCGAATGTGATACGCACAGGGCCATCGGTCTTGAAACCAATCTGGTAATCTGCCCAACCGTGTTGTGCACCATTGTATGATGCACCTGCGCCCTTTACGCCTTCGGGAAGAACCGGCTCGGCTTTCGTTAGGTCGATCTCAAAATCGGTGAAAGTGCGGGGCGTTACCTCTACATTGCCGAAAATAGTGAATTCGGTCAGAATGGCAAAATTGGCGCCGCCGATATTGTACCAACGCAGTTGCACATTTTCGCGGTTGACATCTACCGAAACGAGTGTGCCTTCCTCCTTGCAAGGCGTGCTTTGGATGGTGTCCCATTGGGTGGCGTCTGCGGTCTTGCAGAGCAGTCCCCAACCGCGGTTGCTGCCCGTCGCACCATGTACATACGATACTTTGGTTACATTTTTGAGTACAGAAGTTTCGATGTACGCCGTAGCGGATTTTACCGATTTGGCATAGCCCGGAGTGATGACTTCGGTGTTGTTGTTTTTGGCTTCTTTGCCGGTCGGGTCAACGGCTACCTCAGAGAACGAGAGCGTCAAAGTCTGTTTGTCTTTGGTGGTGACGACCTTGTCGACAGTAGCGCCCTTGGAAGAAGCCGAGAAAGCGTCCCAATCTTGAAAATCGGTGGTGTAGAGTTGTTTCTCTACCGACTCGGCGTGCAGCGAAACGGCTGCGAGCAACGCCAAGCCCAATGTGGTTAGTGTTTTCATTTTGTAATACATCGTTTTTGTGTTGTGTTTTATGTAGTTGTGTATTTTTTGTAGCTATTGGGAAAAAGGGTTATTTGCGCCAGTTGCGGGGACGGATGCGTGTGCCGTCGGGAAGCGTGGGGCGGGAGAGGATTTGTACCCACTCGGGACGGCCGATAGAACGATCCTGCGAGCGGTATTCGAAACTATTGGGGCAGGGCGTGCCTTTGGTCAGCCCCGTGTGCCACGCGGTGGGGTTCAGCACGGCATTGTCCCACGTGGTGTATGCCCAAACGGTCTCGCCCCACCAACGCCATGGGCGAGCGAGATAGACCGGGGTGTTGCCGGGACGGGCTAACTCATCGGTGGTGGCGAAGCGGATGTGGCAACGATAGAACAACATGCCGCGCGGCTGCGCTTGAGGAGCCGGCTCGCCATATTTGCCCGCCCCCTCGTGCGTGCCGTCGGGGTCGTTACGGGAGGCAGAGATATAGCATTGGTCGCCGTGGTCGGCACTGACATTGGCTACGATAGTGGCCTGATTGACTGCTAATTGCAAACCGCCAAAGATGAAATCGACACCGCCCTGCAATACGCCGCCATCGATATAGACCGAAGCGCCCTGGTCGCCATACAGCACATCCTGATGGCCGACGCAGCGGCAGTTGCGCAGGGTGGCGTGGCAGGCCGTAGCGGTGAACGAGATAGCGGCGGCACGCTCGACATAGTGCTTGTGCTGCACCTCTGTGGAACCGACCTGCTTGGGTCGCACGGGCATTTGGCGCTTGGGGCGTTCTTTCTCCGTCCAATCGGCTTTGGCTCTGCTGATATCAACGAGCGAGTCAGCGGCCTCTGCCGCCGATACATACTGATTGAACGAGTTTTCGAAGATGATGCCCTCGGCATAGAAATAGGGAGCCGTGACTAAGACAGAGGCATTCCAACAGCGAGTGCGCTTGCCGCCATAGTTGAAGCGGTCGCCCATAGAACGATATTGATAGCCGTGCCCGTAGTACCATGTGATGCGGACCGCATTGGGTGCTATGTGAACCCCGCTGTCGAGAAGGGAAATCGAGGGGTGTTGTGAAGAGTTGATAAGGCGTAGGTTCGGGATATCGATGGTCAGCTCCTCAGAATAATCGCCCGGAGCTATGTAAATCGTGGTGGATTCTCCCGACCGATGATACACCACACGGGCAGAATCGAGGGCCGTACTTATCTTGTCCGTAGGACCGACATGGAGCGTGAGCAGGAGAATATAGAGCAGAGTATGCATAAGATAGGTGGAAGGGTAGTAGTGTTTATCGGAACACAAAAGGAAAAATCGGCTACAAAGGTACGGTTTTTCCGTCTATTGCGCAAACAATCAGGCGTTTTGTGGGGAAGGGGACGGAGATTATACGGAAAATATATGGAGATTATACGATGATTATACGGAAATTGTGTGGAGATTATACCTTATATATAAGCATTTGACAGTGGGCGCAGTCGAAACGAAGAGCAAGAAGCGTGCCGTTTCGGAGGCGTAAAAAACGGGGTTCCTTCGGGAGTGGTTCGGTACGACGGCAGTGACCCATCTCAAAAAGCAGGCAATAACGGCAAGTCATGAGAGGGGTCTCTGTGAGATTGGGATGCTGGTGAAATTCTTCAGAAAGGTCGGGGTGCTGATGAAATTCTTCCGAAAGGTTACTGTGTGGCGTGTGTGGGGTATCGGTAGGGGTGTGGTGAGATTGCAGGTGGTGGATGAGGGCGGACACGGCTAAACGACGCCACTCGTTGAGTTGGCTGATAGGGATAAAATAAGGGGCGGTGTGAATAGCAATAGACGCTGCCACAAAAGGCGTGTCGCCTAATTTGCCGAGCTGCGTGCGGATGGTCTCCTCGACCCGCTCGGGACGGGTGGCCGGCTGGTGGGGTGCCTCAAACTCAAGCGCACACTCGCCCATCTGCAGGCGAAAACCCTTGGGTGTTTCGGAAAAATCAATCGCTACGGGAATGCGGCGCTCCGCCTGCAAAGAACGCAGGAAAACGGTGTCGGCATTGCGGAAAAGCGGTGTGCCTGCCGGCACATCGGGGCAATGGTTTGGGTAAATGCGTGCGCCCTCGACCCGATTGACGGAAAAACCACGGTCGGCGGCGGAAATGCCATCGCCGTTGTGCAACTCGATATTCGGCAAAAGTTTGACTAACAGGGAATTGCGCTCGACACGGAGAACCGTGCCGATAGGCTCGCCGGTGGATTTGGGCGTCTGCCAATTCGCCATAGCGGGGGTGCGGCCGTGCAGAAAATAGTCGATTCCGCCCCGATGAAAGGTCTTCTGCGGGTCGGGCGTGAACGAATAGGTGTAGCGGTGGCGGCACTCGGCGGGGTAGAGCGCATCGATGTGCCGGCGATAGTAGGCGGTGAGATTGGTGACATAGTCGGCATCCTTGAGCCGCCCTTCGATTTTGAATGTGGTGACACCCGCTTCGACCAACTCCTGAATATAGGCGGAGCGGTCCATATCTTGCAATGAGAGCAGATAACGCTGGTGGATGGGTTGTCCGTGCGGGTCGGTGAGTTCTTGCCCGTCGGCATCGAGCAGATCGTACTGCATACGGCACATCTGAGCACAGCAACCCCGATTGGCGCTACGGCCGAGAACGACCTCGCTCAGATAGCAGCGACCCGAATAGGACACACAGAGCGCTCCCTGCACAAACGCCTCTAACTCAATGGGTTCCTCGTGGTGGGCATCGGAATAAGCCACTACTGCCTCGTGGATGGCGCGAATCTCCTCAACCCCTAACTCGCGCGCCAACACAGCACGGCGAAAACCCAACTGCTGCAAGCGAATGACCTGCTCGGCGGTGCGATTGTCGCACTGCGTGGAGGCATGGAGGCGGATGGGCGGGAGCGAGTAGGAAAGCAGGCGCATATCTTGCACGATGAGCGCATCGACACCTATTTTATATAGCTCGCCGATAAGCGCCACGGCATCGGCGAACTCGTCGTCGTGGAGCAGCGTATTGAGCGTGACTAACACCTGCACGCCGTAGAGATGGGCGTAATCGACCAACTCACGGAGCGAATCGAGGCTGTTGGAAGCGGCTTGGCGAGCCCCAAAACGAGGCGCACCGATATAGACGGCATCGGCACCTGCCTGAATGGCCGCATGTGCCACCTCCGTATCTCGTGCCGGAGAGAGAAGTGTCAGGCGATGGGTGGGAGAAGTATGGAGAGAATCGTTTGTGGGCATAAAAAGATAGATAATTTCCGTAAAAAATAAGAAAAGCAGACAAAGGTACGGCTTTTTGGGCAGATAGCCAAATTCTTAGGTTGTGAGAGCGTGGAACGATGGGAGATTAACGGCTTAAAATGGGCTAATCGTGACAATATGGTAGAAAACATGGCTGTAAAACACGCATTTTGCAGGTGCTTACTATTGAAAAGTATGGTTGTGGCGGTGCTGATGTGACAAAAAGTGTTTGCGTTTTGGTTGTATAATGTGCATAAATATAGGCAAAATGGCGAAAAAAAACTTTTTGCGTAACTTTTTGCGAGATTTTGTTGCGCGTTTGCTGTCTTTTTTGTAACTTTGTGCGCTGTTTCGTTATGACAGGTTCTGCATGCCGGTTTGCAGATGAAAAGTAAGGCAGTGCGCGAAACCCAAACGGAATGGAAAATGAAAAGGTATTATACAATAATCCTTGTTGGCTAATTAATTTTATAGGTATTGCTTATGAAGGTACAAAATTACTTGTTTCTATTGGCTATGGTATGCTTCGGTGCAGCGGCACAAGCGCAAAATGTGACAATCCCCTACGAGATGAGTTTTGAGGCGACGGGAGCGGATGCCACGGAGATAACGAACTGGGTGCTCAACACAGGCGCGCAGGCATCGGCATGCAATGACCTGTGGGGTGTGGGGAACTCGGTGCATAGCGACGGAAAGCAGGCACTGTATGTGACCAGCACCGACACAACGACCACGCCATCGTACGGATCGCAGGCGAACCTGCAGTTTGCGTATCGTGACTTTAAGTTGCCTGCCGGCTCGTACTACTTGTCGTTTGACTGGTTGAACGGGGGCGATGTGAATGCGGCCCTGTATGTGGGCTATGTGGCTTACACGAATGCATCGCAAGGAAGTGTGACCTATATCAAAGCCAATTCGGCAAGCGGCGTGATGCCCGCAGTGCTCGCCAACGCCAACTGCTCGGGTGCGCTGTATGGCAAATCGACCTGGCAAGCCTATACCTTTGCAAACAAAATCAATGTGTCGGCCACGACTACGCAGACCTACCGATTCTATGTGGCGTGGGCGAACAAAGGCGGTTCGTCGGCAGGGAATACGAATTTCGGTGCTTGTGTGGATAATATTCAGATAGTGGATTCGCGTGTGACGCCGGCAAAAAACATCACGGTGACGGAGATTTCGTGCGACTCGCTTCAACTCACATGGACCGGATCGGCGGATACCTATATCGTACAATACCGTCAAGAGGGGTCGAGCACATGGATGACCGCAAACTATGACGATGCGGACGGAAATTCGGCGGTGATAGAAAATCTGGACGAAGGAAACTATAATTTCCGCGTACGAAGCATAATGTATGATGCGCAAGGGACGGCTCTCTACGGCGCATACAGCTACTACGAAGGGGATTACTTGGTGTTCTGCGACGACCGCCACTGCTTGACCTATTTTGACCTGGATGCGCCGAATGTGGTTTGTACTTATGGAGAGACGCGTAGTTCTACGACCGAGGATACTGCACCCTATCAGAATGTGGGAAAGATAGACTACGGAGCAGATTCGAAACTATCGCGGCACACCGTGTGCTGGGATCAGACTGCTACCGACCCGCGTACCGGCGATAAGCTGAAATTGGTGCCGTCGGGAGCAAGAGCCTCCGTGCGTTTGGGCAACTGGGAGGATGGCAGTGAGGCTGAGGCTATCACCTACACCATGACGGTGGACTCGGCGTCGTGTATATTGATGTTGCGCTATGCGGTGGTGATGGAAGACCCGAACCATTCTACGGATGCACAACCCCGGTTTACGATAGAGATATGTGACGCGAACGGGCAGAAAATTGACCCGACTTGCGGCTATATCGATTTTACCGCCGATGCGAACCGAGCAGGTTGGAATAAGTATAAAGAAACAGGAAAAGAAACAGTGGCATGGAAAGATTGGACCACAATTGGTCTGCACCTCGGGGCGTACATCGGACAAACGATAACCGTGCGGCTGGCAACCTACGACTGCTCGTACAGCGGGCACTACGGATATGCGTACTTCCTATTGGACTGCGCAGGTGCTACCATTGAATCGTCGAGCTGCGGGGCAGATACACGATTTGTGGCTGAGGCTCCCGCGGGATTTAAGTATCGCTGGACCACGCAAGACAGCACGGAGGTTTCGACCTCAAGCACGCTGGATGTGGTGTCGTCGGACTCGGTGGAATACACCTGCCGACTGACCAACCTAGAACAGGCTGACTGCTGGTTTGAACTGAAAGTGTTGGCACTGCCACGCTTCCCGATATCCGACGGAAAATGGTCGTATCAGCCGGTGGACTGCAAAAACCGCGTGAAATTTACGAATACAAGCTATGTGCAGACCCGCTACCACGGCGATGTGCAGAACAACTATAACTCGAACCTGACGGGACTGAGATGGGACTTCGGCGATGGTTCGGAATCGGAGCAGCCGAACTGCTCGCACGACTATCCCGCAACGGGCGGAACCTACACCGTGACGCTGTCGACCTGGCTGGCAGACCAATCGAGTGATTGTCAAGACGATACGACTTTTGTGGTGACCGTTCCCGCTATCGGCGACACCACGATGCGCGATACGGTGGATATATGCAACGGATCGTACTACGAGTTTGGCGGCAACAAATATACTGTCAGCGGCGACTATGCGTACGACGGACTGAGTGAGGCGGGATGTAATGTGCACTATATGTGCAAACTGCGGGTGCATGAGACCAACGAGACGCTGCTGGGCGATGCTAAGATATGCTTCGGCGACATCTACTGCCTGAACGATAGCGTATGCTATCAGTCGGACAAGTCGGGCATATTCCGCTATGTGTTTGCCAACCAATACGGCTGCGACAGCGTGGTGATAGTGAATGTAGATTATGCGGACCAAATACTGCCAACCCTCGATATTACGCAGATGTCCGCCGAAGCGGAAGAGGCTGAGGTGAAAATAGGCGGAACAGGATTCGACTACTACACCATCAACCACGGGGAACACCAAACGGCAGAGCGGTTTGTGACGGATGAGCCGGACGACTATTGGTTCTACTTCTACAACGAGATAGGATGCGTGGATAGCGTACAGGTGACTCTGCTGTCGCCGTGCTTGCGCAACCGCTTGTTCCAAAGATGGAATGATATTGTTGCTATATATAATAAGGAGTATATGGGCGACAGCTTAGAGTTTGTGGCTTATCAGTGGTTCGAGGATGAGAGCCCGATAGACGGAGCGACACAGTCGTACTACTGCGCACCGACCGGGCTGACCATAGGTGCGGAATACAGCTGCCAAGTGACTTTTGCCGACGGCTCAACGAAGATGATTTGCCCGATAGTGGCAGAAGATGTGGTGGGCGAGAAAGCGGTATCGGTGGCACCTACTGCCATCCCGCAAGGCGGACAGACGAATGTATATGTGCCCGAAGCCGGTAAAGCGGTGATATATAACGCATTGGGACACGCCATCCTGTCGGAAACATTGGGCGCCGGCAACAATAGCCTGACGCTGCAAGCGATGGACAAGGGCGTATATATGCTGCAGGTACAGCAACCCGACGGGAACAAAGTATTCCGAGTAACGGTACAATAAGACTTGGTTCGGGAGTGGTTCGGGAAACTATAGGTTTTGACGAAGT
>CAVKVE010000004.1:18569-44404 GCA_963659655.1 Bacteroidaceae bacterium
AAGTGAAACGATTAAAAAAATGAGGCGGATGAAACACTATTTACACATTCTCACTATATCATTGGTAATGATTTCTTTTGGGCTGGCAACGACTGCTCAGGCTGCTCCTGCACCCAAGAAAAAGACAGTAAGCAGCCCACAAAAGAAAAAGGATAAGGCTTGGTATACGCAAGGACCGGATCTCCACTACATCAGTATGTGGGGCGGGGCGGGGTACTCCGGATTGGTAGGGAACTACAAGGGGACTTCGTTCGGGCTGGAAGGGAGTTCCTTCGGGAGTGGTTCGGGAATGCTGGGGAATTTCGACCAAAAATTCATTGGCGGAGGAGGCGGACTTTTCGGGTTCGGCTATGAACTGCACCACAACGATTTTATCTTTTCGATAGGTCCCGAACTGCGCTTCTTCTCCTCGCGCAACAACATTGAATACAGCTTTGACAAAGTGCGCGACGACTACTCGTCCATTACGCAACACTATCAGTTTGACGACCTTAGGGAGACGCAGACCGTAGGACAAGTGATGGTGCCGATACTTTTCGGTGGAAACTTTGAGCGATACTACTTCCTTGCCGGCGCAAAAGTGGGCTATTCGTTCCTCGGAAAATACAACCAACGGGGCAGCCTGACGACCTCGGTGACCGAAAACATGGCTATTGACGACTGGGTGGACCAAAGCTCGCACCAATGGGTGGCAGAGGACATGACCGACCACCCGCTATACCAAGGCGGCAACAAGGGAAAGAACAAATGGGGATTAGACGTGACGCTGTCGGCAGAGTTTGGCGTGAACCTGAACGAGTTCTTCTCGGAGCAATGGAACAAACAAAACGAAGCTTCGGCTCACCCCTGGCGTATGCGTGTGGGAGCGTTTATCGACTACGGCATGCCGATACTCTCCTCGTCGCTCAAAGAGCAGGGAACACTGCTGGCGAATGTGCCGGAAATCAATGAGTTGGGCGGCGTTGCCAACCCCGGCTACCTGACCACCCGCTCGCTGCACCAAACGGATTTTGCGAACAAAAAACTCAGCTCGCTGTTAGTGGGCGTGAAATTTACGGCGCTATTCCAACTCAACAAGATAAAGAAACCGAACCCGCGCATTGTGTTTGTCTGCACGGACACGGAGGGCAACCCGCTCAAGACGGTGGCACAAGTGACTATCAAGAACGAGGACAAGCCCAAACAGAAACCGAAGGTGCGCTCGTTAGGCAAAAAGAATATCGCTACGGCTCGCTACCCGAAAGCAAACTACATGATGTTGGCACAAGCGGTGGGTTACCTGCCGTCGAACTTTGCGGGCGACACGCTGCGGCTTGAACATGAGGTGGATCTGGACACGGTATGCTTCCGACTGATACCGCAACCCCGCTTGGTTTGCTACGTGCATGATGCGGAGAGCGAGGTGCAGATAGCCGGACAGGTGGCCTTCAAGAGCCGCAACGCCGAAGGACACAATCAGCAGACGACCACGGCCGTAGAGCAACCGTCGGTGGTATCGCTGCACTACGGGGACAGCTTCGATGTGGAAGTGTCGGCAAACGGATACCACCCCGCTACGGGATTTGTATCGAACCTGACCGATACGGTGCACTACTACCTGAAGCCGATTCACCGAGTTCGCCACGTGCTGCTGCTCAAGCACATGTATTTCGCAACGGACAAGACGGACATTCTGCCGATGTCGGATGAAGATCTGAATACGCTCTATAACTTCTTGATCGAGAACCCGAAAATTCGCGTGCTGATAACGGGACACACCGACTCGCAAGGCTCTGTATCGCACAACCAAACCCTATCGGAAGGTCGTTCGGCAAGCGTGAAGAAGGCTATGGTGGATAAGGGAATTGACCCGGCTCGAATAGAAACCGACGGTAAGGGCGAAAGCGAACCGATAGACACCAACGACACAGAGGCAGGACGCCAAAACAACCGTCGTGTGCAAGTGACGGTACTGAATGCAGATGAAGCAGAGGAGGATGTATGGTAAAAATGACAATGCAGAAAAAGAACATAACAAACACAGCAATAGCACGGCAATGGGGTCGTGCATTGCTGCTATCTGTAGCCCTTGTGGCATCGTGTGTAACGGCGAAGGCGCAAGTATTCCGCTGCGATTTTGAAAGTGCAACGGAGCAGAGCGCATGGACACTGAACCCCGGCACCAAGACCGCACAGCTGGAAAACAAATGGTATATCGGCGCTGCCGGGCAATTTGGTGCGCAGGGAACGAGCGGACTATTTATCTCCGCAGACGGACAGAATGCGACCTACACCGCTAAGAGCCAAATGTTTACGCTGGCGTATCGCGACCTGCCTACCACAATGAGCGGCGACTATACGATACTGTTGGACTATCGTGTGTTAGGCTCGGAAAATGCGAAACTGAGCGTATGGTGGCTGCCGCAGTCGTTAAAAATAGCTGCAAACACACCTGGACAAGCACCGACAAACTGGGGAACCAAGGGCGGCGTTATGATTGCACAGAACCTGCGCAATGTGAGCGTATGGCAATCGCTGAAACAGTCGTTCAACATTCCGCAAAACACGCCGGGGCGTTTGGTATTTGTGTGGGAGAACTCGCAGAGTACGCCCAAAGCGCCGTC
Organism: Bacteroidaceae bacterium; assembly: GCA_963659655.1. Taxonomy (GTDB): domain Bacteria; phylum Bacteroidota; class Bacteroidia; order Bacteroidales; family Paludibacteraceae; genus Colicola. The sequence continues at coordinate 21,173 of CAVKVE010000004.1, forward strand.
GGCTTGTATCGACAACATCGAAATCTATCAAGGTCAGACGCTGTGCGCTACCGCACCGAACAACCTGAAATATGTGGGGGGCGTGCTGAAATGGAACGGCAGCGCCACCGACTACGAGGTGTGTATGTATAACGCCTACACGAATCAGTTTGCTGCCACACAGCAGGTGACGGGAACGAGCTGGGTGCCTACGCCGAGCGGCGAGGGCGTGCAGTATATGTATGTGCGCTCGACCTGCGCTGACGGAGGACACTCGGAATGGGTCTCTATATGGGAATTTGTCTATCAAAAAGGCGCACGCTGTATTGAGTATTTCGATATTTCGGACGACCCGTCTGCCACAGGCGTATGCTATACGGGGGAATTTCAGGATTTCTTCATAAATAAGGCGCAAGGTATGCGCCAAAAGGTGGATTATGGCTACGCATCGGATGAGAGTATGCATACCATCCACTATGTGAACGAGATAGACCCCAATACGGCCGACATAGACGGCGGACTGAGAACCATCCCTAACGGAGAAGTGGCGTCGGTGCGTCTGGGTGCCTACACAAGCAGCGGGCAATCGGCTCGAATCGAATACAAATATACCGTGCAGAAAGGAATGTCCGACCTGCTGGAGTTTAAGTATGCGGCGGTATTGGAGTCGGGCGGACACCCCACCGTTTATACGGGCGGTGACTATCAGCCTACCTTGCAATTGGAAGTGCTGGATGCCAATGGAAATCCGCTGTCGTCGAGCTGTACGCAGTTCCTCTTTGTAACCGGAGATGATGCGACTTCTAAATGGCACTATGACAAGACGAAAACCTACGGAGCGGTGTATTGGTGCGACTGGTCAACGGTGACGGTTTCGCTGCGGCCGTATGTGGGGCAGACCCTGACCGTGCGGCTGACTGCCACCCGATGCTCGTATGATACGCACTATGCGTACGCCTATTTTACCCTCGGGTGTCGTTCGGGAGATATAGAAGGTATTGCCTGCGGCGACTTCTCGACCGACCACTTTACTGCACCGGAGGGATTCACATATCGGTGGTATAAAGAAGACGATGCCACACAAGCAGCAATACTGAACGATGAAGGTAAGGAAAGCTATCAGACACTGCATATAGACAATGATGATGCATCGATCTATATGCTGGAATGCCACAATACGGAGGACTACGACTGCTACTATACGCTGACTTGTAACCCGAACCCACGATTCCCGAAAGCGGTGGCTACGGCGACTGCGACTGCACGGGACTGCCAAAACATGGTAAGCTTTACGAACGCATCGCAGATAGTGTATATCAATCGAGAAACCTTGGATTCGGTCTATACGGATGACACCCCGCAAGAGGTGATTTGGCACTTCGGCGACGGACAGACGGAGGTGAACAACGGAACGGAACTGACGCACCTATATCCCGAAGAGGGCGGCGTGTTTGCACCGTTTGTGGTGGCCTCGATGAGCGACGGAGTTTGTAAGGATACGCTCTATTTAGACCCGCTGCGACTGCCGAACATCAAAGCGGCCGACACCGACACGACCATTCACCTGTGCGAAGGGGACAGCTACACGCTGCCATCGGGCAAAGTGGTGTATAACGACACGACCTATACATGGCCAAGCACTAACCAATACGGCTGCGAGGCGACCAACTCGATACGCGTGCGCTTCCACCAACCCTCGAAATCGGTGCGCACCGAAGAGCTGTGCGAAGGCGGATATGTGGATTTTGAGGGCAAACGATACACCGAGACGGGCGTATATGATGTGCATCTGAAGACGGTGTATGGCTGCGACAGCTTGCTGCAACTGAACCTGACCATCCTGCCGAGATTGGTGGTAGAAGTGCCCGACACGATGATTATGTGCGCTGACGACCCATTCTTGAACATTCCGTATCGGCCGATAGCCGGGCGACTGTCGGGCGTGGCGGTGTATTTCCCGATAGAGGCCGTAGAACAGGGAATGCACGAGGTGTATGAATACCTGCCGGGCGAAGAAGTGATCATTCCGATGCCCCGAGAGGGAATGCTGCGAGCCGACACCTATCCGCTGGTGATAGACTTCGGCGCACCGGACTGCCCCGCTGACCCTGTGCCGATGGTGCTGCAAGTGTATTACTCGTCGTTCATCATAGAACAGAAAAACGACCTGATTGCGCTGCTGAACACAGAATACAACGGCGGCTATACATGGAACCAATATCAATGGTACTGCAACGGGCGACCGGTGGAGAACGGACAGACCTCGTATCTCGTGGTGGATGACAGCCAAATAGGCAGCGAGTTCTTCTGTGTGCTGAAGCGACCCGACGGGGTGGAAATGCCGACCTGTCCGATAATCTATTGGGGCGGGAAGACCCCGATAGACAACACGACGGCGGACGGCATGGTATATCCGACGCTGCTCGATGCAGGCGAGGCCATTCATATACGCAACGCCCAAACCATCCGTATCGTGGATACGATGGGAAAGACAGTGAGCCAAAAGACTACGGACGGCGCCGTGGAAACAACGATTGCCGCTCCCGCTCTGGCAGGCGTATATTTTGTGCAGACCGACCAATACATGGCGAAGATTGTGGTAAAATAATCTTGGGCAATGGGACAGTTTGCGGTAATTAAGGTATTAGAAAAGGTATAAGGTATAATATGGTAAAAAGATTGATGAATAATCGGTATGGGGTGCTGCTGGTGGTGCTATGCTTGGCGATGCCGAGCCGTGCGCAATACGGGCTGCACACCCGCGCGGGGGTAGAACACGGATTGAACATTTCGTTGGGCGGCGGCATGGCGATGACGCACAGCTACTGGCAACAAGACGGGCTGATGAAAGACAAAATGGGTGCTGAGGCAGGCATACAACTGACCTACGAACTGCGAAAAGAATGGTTTATCTTCGGCGTTGGTTCGGGAATTGAGTATGATTACACCCGACAAGGCGCCGACTCGCTGACCGACCTATTCGAACGAATTGACCGTGAAGGCGACGACATTACCTACGCCTATCGCTATACCGATTATGAGGATGGGCAACAACGCATGCTGGTGTCGGTGCCGGTGTATGTGGGCGCCTGCATAGGACCGTACTTCTATATGCTGCTTGGCGTGAAAGCGACCTTCCCCGTAGAGATGTACCACAAGACAAAAACGACGCTGGAAACCGACGGAACCTATCATCGGTTTATCCACACCATAAAAAATGCGCCGACCTACGGATACTACTCGCCCGACACCTACACGAGCAAGAGCCGATACGACGATGCACAATGGTACATTGCGCCGACCATTGAGATAGGCAGCAATTTTACGCTGAACGACAAAGTGGCCATGCGGGTGGGCGTGTATGCCGCCTACAACTTCCCCTTCAAGGGAACGCAGAAACTGAGCCAAATAGACTACTCGGCGGTGGATATCAATCCGATGACGCAAAACAAAGCGAACCTGCAAGAGAATATCGTATTCAACTCGGTGACCGCCTCGCAATCGATACGCAAAGCCTCGGAATACTGGTCGGTGGGCATTCGCTGGACTTGCCGATTCATATTCCCGAAACGACCTGTTCCCTGCCGCTGCTTGGAGATTTGATACTGAGAGCAAGGCTACCGGATAGAGTTTGCAGGCTACCGGATACGGCTCGCAAGGCGAACCAAAAAGAAAACAACAAAGGTACAAACAGAAATAAATTAACCAAGTTTTCCTATTCTATATTGTTCGTAATCAATGAAATAGGAGAATGATTATTAACCCAACTAAACAACAATCCCTATGAGAAGAAAACTACTACTTTTTCTCAGCGTGCTCTGCTTGTTGTGTACAGCTAATGCCGATGTGCGGTATGCGCTCAATCCGGAAGGATTTGAGAGCGGCGCTATTCCGTCGGGCTGGACACAAGTGAGCGTAGAGGGCACAGGTAATTGGCAGGTGGAAGGTGGCGAAGGGGTAACCCTGAGCAACCCGACCGGTGCTAAATCGGGGAACTATCGTGTGGCTATCCGTCAGGTAAACGGTACTGCGGACCATTCGGTGACCCGACTGATTACACCGGCTGTGGATTTGACGGATTATAGCAATCCGCAGCTCCATTTTGCCTATGCACAAGCATCATCGTTCGATTATTTCGACACGCTGCGTGTGTATTATCGTACTACGGCAACGGCCGCATGGACGCTGCTGCAAACCTTTGACCAAGCAGCCGAAACATGGAAAACGGCTGCTATTGAACTGCCCGCCTATCTGCAAGGCACTGCCTATCAGATAGCCTTCGAGGCATCGGACCATGCCGGCAAAGGCGTGGTGCTGGACGATATCTCGATTTGGCAACCTTCGCAGTGCGTAGCACCGAAAATTGTCTTGATGCAGCCGTCTTCGTCGACCGCCTACATTGAGTATATGGTCGGTGGTACGGGCTACAATAGCCCCGGCGACTATTTCGACATTGTGGTGTCGGACAGCGTACTGGCAGACCCTGCTGCAGCAACCGCTGCAGAGGTGGTGTATCTGCAAAAAGCCACGACAGAAACATCGCTGACGCTGTCGAGGCTGAAGGGATACACTACCTATTATGTGTATCTGCGCACCAACTGCTCGGACAACGAGAGCGGCTACACCGATTGGGTGAGCGGAGAATTTAAGACTACGATGCTCAAGTCGTTGCCTTTCAGCGAGAATTTCAACTACTCGAAGACCACAACGGACTATTATTCGATAGCCGGCTGGACATTCGGCAACAATTTTGAGGTAACAAACACCCCTTATGTCTATGTGGGAACCTCAACGAGCTACAAACAGTTCTATTCGGTGGATAGCACCTCGTATCTGGCTTTCTCGAAATCGGCCACACAAGCTACGGCTATCGATTCGGGTCTGTATGCCTACGCTGCTACACCGGAATTGGACGGCAACCTGTCGGAATGCGAAGTATCGTTCTGGGGAACTGCTTATAAGTATGTCTATAACGGCGTAACTGACTATGCATCGGAACTGACGGTGGGTGTGATGGAAGACCCGACCGACTTTACAAGCTTTACGGCTATCAAGACCGTGAAAGTGGAAACTGCTTTTCAGTTTAAGCACTTTACGGTTTCGCTGAGCGGCTATACGGGAACGGGACGCTATGTGGCACTCGTATCGAACGCAAAAAGCTCGAACCTGTTCTTTGTGGACAATCTGGAAGTGAAGCAAGCTACCGTGGCAGTGCCCGAAGATGTGCGTGCTTACAACGCTGTGCCGACCGGTTTTGATATTTCGGCGCAACTATGGGGCGCTGACAGCTGGAATGTGAAAGTATCGACAACCTACATGCGTGACGCAAGTCTGCTGGCGGACTCAGCTTGTCTGCTGAACCAGACCGGACTGACGGGGGCTACCTATCATGTGAACAGCGCAAATATTGCCGGCAAGACGGTGATGGTATATGTGCAGGCCGTGAAGAACGGCGTAGCTTCGGCTTGGTCGTTCCCTGTGACACTGCGTGTGCCGACCGCAGGCGTGGTGCCTATCGAGCTGACCATGAATACCGATGCCTACACGACGATACAGGTATGCAAGCTGAATCACGAGATTCATGGCAATACCACCAACAAGGCATTGGGATCGGTTTATTTTGCACCGCGTGGATTTGATGGCTATTCATCCGCTTATTTCTATCCCGAGGTTTCGACCAGCTCGCCGACCTACGATGGCGGGCACTTGAACCTGAATGGCGTAGATAACTATTTTGCATTCCCATACATGGAGGATGTAAGCTCACTGATGTTGTCTTTCCGCTTGTCGGTAGGAAGCTACTCGACAGGACAGAGCCGTGTGGCAGTGGGTGTGATGACCGACCCTTATGACCTGACGACCTTTGAGGAAATCGAGCAGTTTGATGGCGGAGCAGGAACCTACGTGAAGTGCGAGGAATATCTGTCGGAATACAGCGGCACGGGGCACTATGTGGCCATTCGTGCGTTGGAACCGGCGAGTTCATCGTCGTACGGCAGCTGGAATGCGTTGGACAACATCGTACTCAAAACGATTCCGTCGTGCCTTCCGGCTACAGATGTGAAAGCGTTGCCTGCAGCGGATGGTGCTACTCTGAAATGGAAAGCTAACGGTATGAGCCAATGGCTCGTAAGCCTCTACAGCAACAGCGGCTATACGACTCTGCTGAAAGATACGGCCGTGACGAAGGATTCGGTGGTGCTTAGCGGTCTGACACCGAACACTACCTATTACTATACGGTGCGCACTATCTGCGGCACGGATACATTGGAAATAGAGGATGCTGACCAAAAGTATTCGTTCAAGACAGCGGTTGGTATTCCTTTCGTAGAGAAATTCAGTTCTTTGATCCCTGACGGATGGACAAAAGACACCTGCTTGCTGTCGAGAGCCTTTGCAGGAGCTACACCAGAAGTGTATAATTATAGCAGTTGGTCTTTCTCGAGTAGTTTATCCGCCTATAAGGGTACTACTGATGGGTACTATGCCTATATTGAGAACTATGGTGGATACAGAAAGCATTGGTTAGTTACTCCGGATATTGCAATCAATGCCAATGCCGATGCAAGCGTGCAGCTGACCTTTGAGGTGGCTATGGTTCCATACTCGTCTTCTTATGCAGCTGAGCGTAATGATGGCACAGACGACCAATTTGCCGTGCTGATCAGCACCGATGGCGGCAACACATGGCTGAAAAGCAACGCGACGGTATGGAATAACCTCGGCGATGGTTCGGCAGACTATGTGTATAACGACATTCCGGAAACGCTGAAGACCGTATCGATTGATATGACCAAGTTTATCGGTCAGACGGTTCGTGTTGCTTTCTATGCGGAATCGACGGTATCGAATGCGGATAACTATATCCTAATCGATAATGTGAAAATAGCTACCTACGATGCAAACTGTGCAGGTATCAAGACGCTGTCGGCTACGGCAACGGGCGAGAATACGGCAAGTGTGGTTTGGACCGTGGGCGGAGAGCAGTCGGCACACATCGATGTGATTGCAGATGGAGAGAAAACAGCGTTCTTCTCGGGCGATGTGACCACCTCGCCGTATCTGCTGTCGGGTCTCAGCTCGAACACTGGTTATACGGTGTATGCTTACCAAAGCTGCAACGCGGCAGGCGACACGCTGACCAGCTCGTTCCGTACCGATTGCGGCAAGAGCACCATAGATGACCTCGGTACGATAACCTTCAGCGACCCGAACAGCTTGAGCTGCTGGACGGTAGGCATCGGTGATACAACGGGTGTGGGCAAAACGACACTGACTGCCCCCGCACGCAAGAGCGTGTCGAAGTTCGGCTATGTACTCTACATGGAGAAACCGAAGAAAACGACCTCTTCGTATTACGGTGACAGTTACTACGGAAACAACTACTACGCTATTCTGCCGCCGTTGGACATTGACAGCATTGCCAAATACCAAGTGGTGTTTGACGCTGCTACCACGACAGCGGCTACGGATACCGTCAATGTGAAGAAACTGTATGTAGGCGTGATAACCGACCCGAGCGACCTCTCGACCATCGAGATAACCGATACGCTGACGCTGCAATATGCTGCCGACTCGACCGCGATGAAGAGCTACGCTATCGGATTCGACAACTACGAGGGCGACTACCTTGGCGACTATGGTACATACGTAGTATTCATGGTATCGGCACCGGAGGCTTACAACGACATTGCCATTATCGACAATGTGCATATAGAGCCTGTGGTAGGCTGCCATCAAGTGCTTGACCTGACGGCTACGGACATCAAGGTAAACTCGGCAACGCTGAAATGGACCAGCGAGGCGGGAAGCTTCCGATTAGTGGTAAGCGACAAACTGTGCAACCCCGACACGGTGAGCCAATTTGTATACGACCAAGTGGTGACCGACAAGACGGCTACTATAACCGGACTGGCTGCAAGCTCGAACTACTATGCGTATATCAAAGCGATATGCGGGGTAGGCGACAGCGCACGCTGGTCGGGCAACACGGCCTTTAAGACTACTTATGGCGTTCCGTACTTGGAGCCGTTTGCAGCCAACTCACTGACGAATGGAACATGGAACGGCTATAAGACACCATTTGGAAGCAAAGATACACTGGATATTACCGGTGTAGCGACATCGACTGACTATAATGCTTGGTATATGACCCAAGTTCCTTCGGGAGTGGTAGGGCTGAAAGACTATGCCGCTCGTGTTGAAGTATGGAGTACGGGCAGCTACGATGCATTGTTGGTATCGCCGCAAATCTCGTTGCCCGAAGCTAGCGAGTCGGAAGACCCGTTGGCAGTAAGCTTTGTGATTGCAAAAACCGCGTATAGCTCCGTAACGAGCGTAATTGAATCGTCGGATGATAAGTTCTCCGTATTTGTGTCGGAGGACGGCAAGAAATGGGCTCGCTCGGCAAGCACCGTATGGGCATCGGACGGCTCAGGCGACTACGACTACAACGAAATCCCGCTGAAAGGTAAGCGCTATCGGATTGACCTGTCCGCCTACAAGGGTAAGGCAATCTATCTCGGATTCTTTACCGAGTCGACGCTAAGTGCTCCGGATACCTATTTCTATTTGGACAGCGTCAAGGTGGATTACTATCAGCCTACCTGCGATGGTATAATCAGCTACTCGACAATAGCCGATAAGATCAGTACTACGACGGCTGCGCTGAATGTGAAAAGCACGAACGCTTCGGATACGATAGAGTATGTATTGGGTGTGGATAGCGTGAACTGGGCAACGGCTGTGGCTCATCATGCTGACTCGACGCTGATAGAACTGAACGGTTTGACCCCGTCGACCACCTATTGCGTATATGCTCGTACGCTCTGTTCCTCCGGGGATACTTCGGCATGGGCAGGTCCTATTACCTTCACCACCGGCTGCTTGGAAACCCTTCCGCTCAGCTACAACTTTGATGACAAGACCAATCGGCATGTCGTAGAATCGGGTGCATCACAGGACTTCTCGGTGGAGAATTGTTGGAACATACGCTATAGTAACTATTACTATGCGCCGACACTGGAGGATAATACTTCCTATAACAAGTATTCCTATAGCGGTACTTCGGCATGGAAGTTCTATAAGGGCTCCGGCGAATATATGCTGCTGGCTATGCCGGAAGTGGATACAGATCTCGACGAATTGCAACTGAGCTTTATGGCTCGTGCAGGCGAAGAGTCGAGTGGTACGATGTACTACTCTTCCAGCTCGAACGCTCACTCGGTTGAGGTAGGTACGATGGACAACCTCGGCGATACGGCTACCTTCCAACTCATCAAGGAAGTTGTGCTGGATCCGGTTGAGACCGGAACTTCAGTAAGCTCGGATGCAAACGAGTTCTGGCGTCAACAGATCATCTCGTTGGAAGGCGCTACGGGGAAATACATTGTATTCCTGCAGCGAGGCAGCAAGAGCAACTACTTCTATATCGATGATGTGACCTTGTCGAAGCGTATTGATTGCGATATGGTCGAGAAGGTGACTGTAGACAGCATCCACTCGACTTCGGCTCGTGCGCATTGGACCTCAGAGGGTAGCAACTTCTTTGTGACGATAGCAAGCAGCAAGGATACGACGAGCTTCGCTACAACCGATACGGTTTGCGCACTGACTGGTCTTACGGCACATACGACCTATAGCCTGCAGGTGGTTTCTGTATGCGGAACGGATACGACTATAGCTGCGAAAACTAAGTTTACCACTCTGTATGCGTTGCCTATGGCAGAAGACTTCACAAGCGGTATGCCGTCGGATTGGAGCGCACTGGATGGCGATGTGCTCGCCGGCGCAAAACCTGCGAAGCCCACATATTCGTATTATTGTTGGGAGTACACAGGCAGCAATTCGTATGGTATCAATGCACCGAAAGTGCGTTGGAATTTGGGTGCTACCTCATCTTATGTTCGCAACTCGTTGCTCATAACTCCGCAGGTGGATGTAAATGCAGCCGCTACCAATCAGGTGCTGTTGAGCTTTGATATGGCACTGACGGGTAGCTCCAGCAGTAGCTCGCCGTTGGCATCCTATATGAAGGACCGCAAATTTGCGATACTCGTGTCGGAAGATGACGGAACGACATGGAACAAAATCGATTCACTGGTTTGGGGAACCGATGCAACCTACCCCCGTCGTTTTGATTCGATTCCTGCCACCTCGACGCACTACTCGTTCGACATCTCGGCATACAATGGTAAGACCATTCGCTTGGCATTCTATGCGTATGCACCGGCTACATACGGGTATAGCTATCTGCACCTGACCAACATAGTACTCAGAGAGTTCAACCCGAACTGTTTGGCTCCGGAAAGCCTGACGGCTACGGATCCGACCCAGAAGGGTGCTGCATTGGCATGGAAAAGCCCGGCAACTAAATTTGAGCTGCAAGTGGCAACCGACAAGAAATGCACGAATGTAGTGTTGGATAGCATAACAACCGATACGACTTTGGTGCTCAATACACTCAATATAGGTACGCACTACTATGCTCGTGTACGCTCGCTTTGCGGTGCGAACGAGTACAGCGACTGGTCGGATGTTTGCGCATTTGCGACGAGCTACGGTTTGCCGTTTGTGGAGGAATTCACCTCGGTGGAATCCTATATCCCGGATGATTGGGCTCAGTACTTGTCGCTGTCGTTGAATAGTATACTGAATACAGCCGATCCGTTTGCGTTGGGAACTTCTACCTCGAACTGGAGCTGTAGCAGCTCAAACAACCAATATGCACTGAGTGATAAGAACCATGTGGGTGTTGAGATATTTTACGGCTCAAATTACAAGGATAGTTGGTTGCTGACACCTGTAATCGACTTGTCGGCAAACGATAAGGACTACATTGCGTTCTCGTTCGACGCGGCATTGACCTATTGGAATAGTGCCTCGGGAGCAACGACCACAGGTCAGCAGTTCTATGTGGTTGTATCGGAAGATGCCGGTCAGACATGGAATAAGGCGAATGTGATCGCATGGAGCGATGCGGCTGCCGACTCGGCTAACTATACAATGGCTTCGATTCCGAGTGGCGCAGGTAAAAACTATAAGTTCGATTTCTCGCAGTATGCGGGCAAGTCGATACAGATAGCGTTTGGTGTCACTGCAACAAGCAATGACAGCCGTCTGCACATTGACAATATTCGTCTGGAGGGAGTTGATAATGTATGCTTCGGCCCGAAGAATGTTGCTCTCACTACGGCTACTGCCACTACGGCTACTATCGAAATCACTCCGGCTGCGGTTGACTCGGTATGGCAATATGCATACCTGCCAAGCGGAACTGCGCTGACAGACGCAACCGAGCGTTTCGACACCAAGACTACGAAGATAGCACTGAGCGGTCTGGAAACATTCGCTGCTTACGATGTATATGTACGCTCGATTTGCGGCGTGGGTGATACCTCGGAGTGGTCAAGCACATCGTTTATAACAGCAACAGTTCCGCCGATGGTAGAGGAATTCTCGAACATCAGCACGACCGAGTCGCTGTCTAAGGGATGGAGTCAGTACAAGGCTGTTTCGTTGGAAAACCTGCTGAGCACGACCCGTCCGTTTGCATCGGCTGCTGCATCGACCGATTGGGGCTATAGTTCCTCTTTCAATGCGAATGCATTGACGGATGGGGAGCATGTGACAATTCAGTGGTACTATACCTACACGAACAACTGGATGGTTTCGCCGCTGATTGACCTCACCGATGCAGACACAGACAAGTTCTTGAAGTTCTCGTTTGATGCAGCATCGACTTATAACAGTTCTACTTCGAGCCCAACGAACACCGAAAACCACAAGTTCTATGTGGCTGTGTCGGAAGATGCCGGTCAGACATGGACGAAGGCGAATGTGATCACATGGAGCGATGCGGCTGCCGACTCTGCCGACTATACAACGGCGTCGATACCGAACGGTGCGGGCAAAAACTACAAGTTTGACTTCTCCAAATATTCGGGTAAGGTCATTCAGATAGCTTTTGGTGTTTATGCATCATCGACCGGTTCTTATAGCAACCGTCTGCACCTTGATAATATCCGCTTGGAGGAAGTGGAGAACGCTTGCTTCGGTGTGAAGGGCTTGACGGCAATCGATGCCACCTCGACAACGGCAACCATCGGAATCGCTCCGGCGGCTTCGGACAAGAAATGGCAGTATGCATATCTGCGCAGCGATTCGACTCTGCAGAATTCGACCAAGCACTTTGATACGGACACCACTGTATTCACTATCACCGGCCTCAAACCGAGCACGGAATATAGTGTGTATGTTCGCTCGATATGCGGCGTGGGCGACACCTCGGAGTGGGTTTCTATAACGACCCGCACCGGTTATGTCGTACCGTTTGCAGAAGATTTCGACAATGTGGCTACGGAATATCCTGCCGGATGGACCCGCTACAGTTCGCTCACTCCGAGCCAGTTGTTCAGTACGAAGGATCCGTTCGAAACCGCATCGGAAATCACCACAGGGGCCTATTTCGGTTATTTGGCTACCTACAATGCGTATGCGTTCAACGACGACCCGCACATCAGCGTGGGTATATCCAGTGACTACGGCTACTATACTTCATACGATTATTGGGCGGTTTCGCCGAAGATTGAGTTGGCGGTTGCCGATACGCTGAATGCGGTGTTGACCTTTGACGCTGCGCTGACAGGTACTACTTCTTCGTCTGCAGTAACCTCGGCAGAGCATTATTTCTATGTGGCTATCTCGACTGACGGCGGACACACTTGGAAAGAAAGCGATGCTACGATCTGGAGCAACAAACTGAGCAGTGCGGACTATAAGCTGACCTCGATACCGAATGGTACGGGTGCGAACTACACCGTTAACTTGACCAAGTATGCCGGCAAGACGGTGCAGATAGCTTTCTGCTTTGGTATATATACAAGTTCATCGTATGAAGATGCTCGTCTGCACCTCGACAATATCCATGTCAATGCTTCTGCCGATTGCTTCGATATAGAGAAGGTGGATTTGGTATCTGCTTCTGTTTCGGAGCTGGGCTTGCAGATTGCGAACACCAACCGAGTGGCTAAGGAATGGCAGTATGTAGCCGGCAAGAAGGGCTTCAGCCGTGCCGACTCGCTCGTTCATACCGTCAACACACCGGCCTTCTCGCTGACAGGCTTGCAGACCGGTACATCATACGATGTGTATGTTCGCTCGATATGCGGAAGCACCGATACTTCGGCATGGGTAGGTCCGTTTGCGTTCTCGACCAGCTATGCGGTTCCATTCTTGGAGACCTTTGATAGCATTTCGACATCAACCTATTCTTGCCCGGATAATTGGAAACGGTACACGGACATCGCTGCTGCCGACCTGTTGGCAGGCACCAAGTCGTTTGCAACGGCTGAGGAATACATTGTGACCGGTACTACTCTCAAGTGGGGCTATTGTTCGGTATCTAAGAATGGCTTGAGCGATAAAAACCACATTGGTGTTAATATATATAGCAGTTGCTCGAAATCTTGGCTGTTGACGCCGGTGATCGACCTCAGCGCTGTGACAGACCCAATGGTTATCTTTAGCTTCGATGCAGCACTCACTAAGTACAACTCTTCGGATGCACCGACCAGTTCGGATAATCAGAAGTTCTATATCTTGGTTTCGGAGGATGCCGGCAATACATGGAGCCGCGAGAATGCTATTCTGTGGAGCAATGCTGTGGCAGATTCTGCAGACTATGCGTTGAGTTCGATTCCTAACGCTGCCGGTCAGGAGTATGTGCTCAACTTTACGAAGTATATTGGCAAGAACATCCAGATTGCATTTGGCATAGAGGCTACATCGAACGACAACTATCTGCACATCGATAATATCAATCTGTATGCGGCTAGCGGTATCTGCTTCGCTCCTACGAAGGTTACCCAGAAAGAGTCTACATTGTCTTCGCTGAAGCTGACCATTACGGACGACAGCAACGAGTCCGGTTGGCAATATGCGTACGGCAAGGAGGGCTTTACTCTGTCTGGAGCAACGGCTTATCCTACTGACGACAACGAAATAGAGCTGACAGGCCTGAGCGCAAGCACATATTACGATGTATATGTACGCACCGTCTGCGGTGTGGGCGATACCTCGAAGTGGGTAGGTCCGTTCACATTCTCGACCAGCTATGGCATTCCGTTCTCGGAGACATTCGAAGATATGGCATCGGTTCTGTTCCCTGTTGATTGGAAGCGTTACACATCCATTGATGCGGCAGCCCTCTTTGCAGGTACCAAGTCGTTTGCAACGGAAACGGAATACACCAGCACCACCTCGAGTAGTTATTATTGGAGCTACAATAGCTATAATAGCTATGCGCTGAATGGTGACGGAAACCATATCAGTGCTTATGTTAGTCTTTCTTACTCAGGCTCGTGGGCAGTAACTCCGGTTATTGATTTGTCGGCTGCCGAGGATGACGAAACGCTTATATTCAGCTTCGATGCTGCATTGACAGAAAGCTGGGGCGCTTCTGCACCTTCGAACACAGACGACCAGAAGTTCTATGTGCTTGTTTCGGAAGACGGTGGCGCTACATGGAGTAGCTCGAATGCTATCCTTTGGAGCAACAGTGCTTCGGATGCTAAATATCGTCTGGATGCAATTCCGAACAAGGGAGGTACAACCTATCACTTCGATTTCTCGAAGTATGCGGGTAAGAACATTCAGATTGCATTTGGCGTGGAGGCAACATCCAACTACTGCCGTCTGCACATCGATAATGTGAACCTCTATGCGACCAATTCGTTGTGCTTCGGTGTACAAAGCATTAAGCAAACGGACGCAAAGGGTACGATGGCTACGGTTTCCTTCACGGAGACCAGCACGGCTACTCAGTGGCAGTATGCGTATGGCGAAACCGGATTTACGCTGACCGACCAAACGGCTGTGCATCGAACCGACTCTACGGCATTCACTATCACGGGGCTGCAGCAGGATTCGTACTACGATGTCTATGTTCGCTCGGTTTGCGCTGTGGGTGATACTTCGGCATGGGCAGGTCCGTGCGTGGTCAAGACGGCGTATGGTGTTCCCTATTCGGAGACCTTCGACGATTTGGCAACGGTTTCGTACCCTGCTGATTGGAAACGCTACCGCTCGATTACTCCGGCAGAGTTATTCTCCGGCACCAAGTCGTTTGCAACGGCCAGCGAGGCGACAAGCGGTTGGACATTTAGTAGCTACTATGGTACCAATGCGTTTAACGACGAGAATCATATCAGCATAGAAGTCTATTCTGGTAATTCGGGTAGTTGGACCGTAACGCCGATCATCGATTTGTCAGCAGGTGCTGACGACAACAAGGCAACTATCTTGTCCTTCGATGCTGCGCTCACCTATTATAGCTCGTCTGCTGCACCTACCAAAACTGCAACACAGTCCTTCTATGTGGCTGTATCGGAAGATGGTGGCAAGACCTGGTCGAAGAACAATGCTACCGTTTGGGGCGAGTCGTTGGCAAGTGCCGATTACCTGTTCTCGTCTATCCCGAATGGCATGGGTACTACCTGCGAGATCGATCTTTCGAAGTATACAGGCAAGTGCATCCAAGTGGCTTTCGGCGTAGTTGCTACAAGCAATGACAACCGTTTGAATATCGACAACTTCTCGATTCGCCAGATTGAGAAGGTGGCTTATACGGCTTCTCTCTGCAACTCGTCGGACTATCAGGATGACCACTTCTCGATTGCTCGTGCCGACCTGAAGGTAGGTGAGACCACCTATACCACCAAGGTAGCAGGGCAGGGTAGTGCGCCCGATACGGCTTATGTGCTGACGCTGACGGTTTATCCGGCAGTTCAGGTGGCTCTCTACGACACCATCTGCCAGGGTTATACCTACGACCAGAATGGCTTCAACTTCGTGGCTAAATCGACGACTGTCGTTCCGATGGTACTCACTTCGGTTAATGGTTGCGATAGCTTGGTTGAGCTGCATCTCGAGGTTATCCCGACGCAGTATGGCGACACTACGATTCGTGCATGCCAGAGCTACACCTACAAGGGCGTTACCTACTATTCGGATAAGATCTTTACCGATACGCTGGCTTCTACCTTAGGTTGTGATAGCATCGTTCGTACCTTCTTGCGTATCTCCTCTACAGGCGATAGCGAGACAGAGTGGCGTACCTCTATCTGCTCGGGCGACAGCTACACGGATGAGATATTCGCCGGTCTGACCAAGGCGGGTGTTTATAAGCAAACCGTTCAGACGGCGTATGGATGCGATTCGACCGTTACGCTCTACTTGTTAGTGGCTGACGACACGAAGGCTATCTACGACACCATCCAACAAGCTGACCTGCCGTACCTGTTCGAGGGCGAGATATTCCTCGGTGCGAATACCAAGGTAGGCGACTACACCCACGACATCCAGTCTTCGTGTGGTCAGGTTACGCTCAATATGCATGTTACTTCGGGTACGGGTATCAGCAACACATCGATCCACTCGTTGCAGCTGACGCCGAATCCGGCTCGTATCGGTGAGCCTGTACGGATTATCACCGATGTGCATAATGCTGCTGAATATGCGTTGTCGGTTATCAGCTCGACGGGTCAATTGGTATACGAGTCGCATACGCCGGCTCTCACGATGCCGGGTCTGCCTATCGCAGGTATCTACACGGTACGCTTGGTAGCGGACGGCAAGGTATATCAAACTCGTCTGTTGGTTAAGTAACCTCTCGGCGAGATAATTTCGAAGGGCGACTGTAGCTTGGCTGCAGTCGCTCTTTTTTTGTGTGTGGAGTGCCGAGTTGCCACCGCTGCCGCTATTGTCACGCCCGGGCTGCAGCCGCTCTTTTTTTGTGTGGTGTGTCGGGTGCTCGGTTGTTATTTCTCTCTATGTTCTCCGTTTCCCCGGTCTGTCCAGCTCGGGGCGTTTTTCGCTTGCTCGGTTGCCTGTTTATGGGCTCGCTTACTTTGGATTTGTTACAAAAAACGGCGATTTTATCTTTGGATCTGTTACAATAATTGCCAAATTTTACTTTGGATTTGTTACAAAAAACAGCGAATTTTACTTTGGATTTATTACAATTATGAATTATGCATTTGCGTATCTCATTGAAAAGCAGTATCTTTGCAGCGATTTTGAAAGGATACGCTTATGTTCGAAAGAAATGCACTCCAATGGCTCCGCCAATGGCGGACAAAACCTACTCGCAAACCATTGGTTATCCGAGGTGCGCGCCAAGTAGGAAAGACATCGTTGGTAGACTCTTTTGCGAGGGAGTTTGATTGTTACCTGAAATTTAATCTCGATAGTGCCGAAGACTTGGCATTGTTTGCAAAAGAGCAGCCCGTAGAAGAACTATTTGCTACGATGTTAATAGTGCAGGGCAAACGCAGAGAGGCAGGTGCTACTCTGCTTTTTATCGATGAAATACAGAATTCGCCTCTTGCTATCAAGATGCTCCGATATTTCTACGAGAAATTACCTCAAGTGTATGTTATAGCAGCGGGGTCGCTGCTTGAAACGATGTTGTATCGAAATAGAGAGGTCAGTTTTCCTGTTGGGCGTGTGGAGTATATGGCGTTGCATCCATGCTCCTTTGATGAGTTCCTCGGTGCTATCGGCGAGAACGACCTTCGCCAACTTGTACGAGAGATACAGGTGTCCGAGGTGTTGCACAGTCGTGTGGAGAAATTGTTTGATCTGTATGCGCTGATTGGAGGAATGCCCCAAGTGGTGGCAGAGTACGCTGCTACACACGATGTGGTAGCGTTGGATGACATCTACCAATCATTGCTCGCAGGCTATCAAGATGATGTGGAGAAATACACCTCATCCGAGACAAATCGTAATGTTATCCGTCATATTATCACGAATGGGTGGTTGTATGCGGATGAACAGATAACTTTCGACCACTTTGCCGCCTCTAACTATAAGAGTCGTGAGGTAGGAGAGGCGTTCCGTACCTTAGAGAAGACCATGCTCTTAGAGTTGTGTTACCCTACGGCACAAACCAATATACCCATTATCCCTGACCACAAGAAGCGACCTAAGCTGTTGTGGTTAGATACTGGTATTATGAATTATGCGGCGGGTGTGCAGCGTGAGTTGATAGGCAAAGATGATATTAACGATGCGTGGCGTGGTAAGATTGCGGAACATATCGTAGGGCAGGAGCTGCTTGCTTTGAGTCCCCAATATTTAGCCAAACGCTCTTTTTGGGTACGGGAAAATAAGAATGCACAAGCCGAGTTGGACTATCTCTATAATAGTCGTGAATATGGATTAATACCTATAGAGGTTAAGGCGGGGAGTAATGCGCATCTCAAATCGTTGCAATCCTTTATGCGAGCCTCTGCGGGTACAACGGCAGTGCGTTTCTGGAATAAACCTCTGCGGAAGGATGTAGTTACCTTAGAGGATAAAGAGTTTGTGCTTCTCAGTATGCCTTATTATTACGCAGGACAATTAGATACTGCTTTGCGGGTACAAATAGCACAAAGCTCCCCGTTGCCGGAGGTATAGCAATATGCAGCCACTTATCCTAACAACCTCGGAAGTCTCCTTATCGGGAACTTTCGAGGTTGTTTGTTTTTTCCCATTTTTCTTGCCGCTTGCGGTATATGAAATCCTATTTGTTCCACACTACTTGTCCGCATGGATGTCCCGATACGAAGAAACGATACAATTCTTTCGAAACAAATTGCACCAAAATCGTAAAAAACGCCCCTGTATTCAGCCTAAATAAGGGTCGTTCGTTTGGTTGTGCTTAATAATCGTATTGTTTTTCCTAATATAGGGTCTTGTAGGTATTGCAAAAACGCTGTACTTTTGCACCCGTTAATAAATAGACCTATTTTGCACTGAAAATAAGAACAATCTTACTTTTTATCTTAATATGAGTACATTTTTACACACACGAATGAATACAAAACATCAAAATTGGGTGGCAAAGGCTTTTCGGCTCGCAGTCGGATGCGTGCTTTGGGCTATGCCGCTACAGGCACAACAGTTGCCGAATGCGGGTTTCGAGGATTGGAGCGGTGCCGCATTCGATGGTAATGCGCAGCCGGCGAGTTGGAACGCCAGCAATGTGACGCAGTTCGGTTTCAAGTTCAATTTTGCCCACAAGGAGGCAGGCCACACGGGTAGCGCTAGTATGATGGTGCAAGACCAGAGTGTGGGTGCTGCGGGTATCACAGAGACCTCGCCGGGTTATTTCTCGTTGGGTCAGCCGTGGGTCTATGTCAAGAGCCTCACGTCGGTCAGCGAGGCGAGTGCAGGCACCGAGGGTGGTGTCAGTTGGACATATCGCCCCGATACCATGTCGGTGTGGATTCGCCGTACGGGCAACAATGTCACCAAGGAGGACTTCTACCTCTTGTATTACGCATGGTCGGGGACGGCCAAGAGCAGCAAGTACAAGGGCAAGAACGGTAGTTGTACCAGCACGAGCCGTACCAACGAGGAGAGCGATATTCGCCAGGCGTTGGATGGCAACGAGTGCGGTACCGACCAGAAGGTGACGCAGATTGCCGAGGGTATGTGGCGCGAGAAGAAGGAGTACAACGATTGGGTCAATATCCGCGTGCCGATTTACTATTTCAATAATGATGTGCCGACTATGATGAACATCATTTTCTCGGCGAGCAACTACCCGAATTTCCGTGCCAATAGCGGCCTTTATGCGGGCAACTCGCTCTATGTGGATGATGTGGAGCTTATCTATTCGGCTGATATTCAGAAGATTTTTATTGATGATAAGGAGTGGAAGGGTTTCGATCCCACGAGCAGCGACGAGCAGACCTATTCGCTCGGTCGTAACGCCACGCAGTTGCCTAAGATTGAGGCACGCCGTGGTGCGGGCACTCTGACCAATGCGCGTGGTACGACAGCCACTTTTGCGGGTCGTGTCCTTTCGGGCAGCGAGATTACCATCACCGATGGTGTTATTGATGGCACGCCGACGGTCATCACGGTCAAGTCGGAGGACGGCAAGACGCAGAAGACCTATAAGATTAAGTTCGTGCGCGAGCCGAGCCACAATACCAAGTTGGCGAGCATCAGCGTCAATGGCGAGAAACTGACGCAGTTCAATTCCGCTACCTATACCTATAATGTAGCTCTCCCTTATGGCACGACGGCCACTCCGGTCGTCACGGCAGAGGGGCAGGAGGATGAGCAGACGGTGCAGATCACGCAGCCCACGAGTACCACGGGCAAGGCCATGGTTAAGGTCACGGCAGCCGATGGCACAACCACATCCACCTATACGCTCAATTTCAGTGTAGCGCTGTTGTCCGACAACACGCTGCAAAATATCTTGGTCAATGGCAAGGGCATCACGGGCTACACCCCGTCGCAGACCATCTATCGCGTGTCGTTGCCCACCAGCACAACCACTATGCCGACGGTGCAGGCAGTTTCGGCTTATCCCGCAGGCGCACAGACTATTACTTATACCGCTCCGTCGCAGATTGATGGCGGCAGCTATCTCGTCTCGGTCACCACGCCGGGCAATCAGGTGCCAAAGACCTATAAGCTGAATTTCAAATTAGAGAAATCTACCTATTCCTATCTGAGTGATTTGCAGGTTGAGGGCGGCTATTTGCAGGACTTCGACCCAATGACCCTTACCTATTATATCAACCTCCCCATGGGTACGACGGCCGTTCCGACCATCTCTTATACCAAGGGCGAGGACGAGCAGACGGTCGAGATCACCGATGGCGGTATCGATGGTACTACGCGTATCACCGTTACGGCAGCCAGCGGCGACTATACGGTCTATAAGATTGTTTGCTCCACTCCTAAATCCGAAATTTCTACTTTGTCGGGCATCCGTATCGGCGGCGTTGAGCTGTCTGACTTCTCGGCCGACAAGACGGAATATACCTACCTTTTGCCTAT
The DNA here is from genome assembly GCA_963659655.1 of Bacteroidaceae bacterium. Lineage (GTDB taxonomy): Bacteria > Bacteroidota > Bacteroidia > Bacteroidales > Paludibacteraceae > Colicola. The sequence continues at coordinate 41,999 of CAVKVE010000004.1, forward strand.
CGGTACCACCGAGTTGCCCGCTATCGAGCCTATCAAGGGCGATGAGTTCGAGACGGTTACGGTGCTGACGGGTGGCGTTGATGGCCAGACCCGTATCACGGTGTCGGCAGGCAATGGCAACACTACGGTCTATCTCATCACCTTCTCTGTCGAGCAGGCCACCAACGCCACGCTCAAGATGATTTATCTCGATGGCGAGGAGCTGTCGGGCTATCAGGCTTCGCAGCTCGAATATACCATTCAGCTGCCTAAGGGGACAACGCGTCAGCCGACGGTCACCTATACGCCGAACGATGCCTATCAGACCATTACCGCTCGTGCCGGCAGTGGGGTAGAGGATGACTACAAGATTACGGTTCGCCCCCAAAGCGGTGCCAGCCAGACCTATATTTTGCATTTCAAGGTTGAGACATCCGATAACACCAATCTCTCGATGATTTATGTCGGCGGTGAGGCGTTAGAGGGCTTCTCTTCCGATAAGGCAGACTACACCTATACGCTCCCCGTTGGCGTCAGCACCATTCCTTCCGTCACCTACGACAAGGCGGAGGCTTCGCAGAAGGTGCTCAGTATGTGCGAGAACAATGTGCAGCGCATCACGGTTACGGCGGAGAGCGGTGCCAAGAATACCTATACCATTGTTTTTGTTATTCAGAAGTCCGAGAACGCCTTCCTCGATATGATTTATCTCGATGGCGTTGCTTTGGCGGGCTTCGAGCGCACAACGCTGACCTATACCGTTTCGCTGACGGGTTCTTCCTGTCCCGCCATTACGGTCGATAAGGAAGAAGGCCAGCAGGTGACTATCACCACGCCGTATAAGGCAGGCGTTGCTTCCATCCGTGTCACGCCGGAGAGTGGGGCAGCCAATACCTATACGCTCACTTTTGTCGAGCAGACATCCACGGCGGTTCAGCTGCTCGGAATTGCTATCGATGGGGTGGCTTTGGAGGGCTTTTCCCGAACCACTCCCGAATATACTCTTACCTATTCGGGTACATTGCCCACTGTTACCTATACGGCGGACGAGGGGCAAACCGTACAGCTCCTTCGCAATGGCAAGGACATCACCCTCTATGTCGAGAAGGGCGATGAGCATACTTCCTATGTGCTCCATTTCGTGCAGCAGTTGTCTTCCGATTGCGCCCTTTCGGCGATCCTTGTCGATGGCGTAGCGTTGGCAGACTTCGTTCCTACCACCACCGATTACACCGTTTCGCTCCCTGCGGGCAGTGCTTTGCCGACCCTTACCTATCGCAAGGGGGCATCGAGTCAGACCGTGTTCTTCGGCCAGACCGACCGCAACCGGAGTGCTATCACGGTCGTAGCCGAGTCGGGTGCGCAGGCTACCTATACCGTCACATTCGATATTGCCAAGTATTCCGATGCCACATTGCAAGACTTGCAGGTCGTAGAGCGTGCCGCATCCGCCGATGATGAGGGCACTACCACTTCCCGTTCCGGTCGTTCAGGCTTGTCTATCGATTTCGATCCGGCCGTCACCGACTATACTTTGTCGCTTGATAATGGCGCCGAGTTGCCTATGGTGGTCTATGTACCGCGTGCGGGGCAAAATGTCATCGTCACCGAGACCACCCGTGATGAGCAGCAAGTGTTGGTTGTCGCCGAGAGTGGGGCTACCAACACCTATACCATCCACTACCGTCGTGTCTTGTCTTCCAATGCCTATCTGTCTGATATTCTGATTGATGGCGTGTCGTTGGAGGGCTTTGTGCCGGAGGTGTTCGATTATGTAGATACTTTGGCTTGGCGCACCCGCATCGTTCCGTGCGTCTTTGCGGTGGGCGAGTTGTCGAATCAGACTATCACGACCTATTTCAGTTCCGTCAATGGCACCACGCGCATCCATGTCGTGGCAGCCGATGGGGTCACGAGCAACGACTATACCATCGCTTTCCCGGTTCGCAAGTCGAGCGCGGTAACGCTCGAAGATTTGTATTTGAGCGATAGTGAATTGGAGTTTTCGTATAGTGCGGATAAGACCGATTACGAGGTCATTATGCCCTACCATGCCGAAGCAGTCCCGAACATACTCTATACCAAGAAGGAGGATGAGCAGAACATCACCTTTATCTCTCGCCCGCTTGGGCAGAAGAGTGAGCTTATCGTCACCGCCGAGAACGGCGACCAGCGCACCTATTCCATCCTGTTCCGCGAGACGCTGTCCGATAAGTCGAACCTGCTTGCCACTTTGACGGTCCGTGAGACGGGCGAAGCACTCGATGTGACGAAGGATAGCCTGACCATTTCTCTCCCGTATGGCACCACATCGCTCCACTTCGATTACACCAAGTCGTTCGATGAGCAGACTGTCTTTGTGCAGCCGGGCAGCTTGTATCGTCCGACGGTTATCACGGTGCGTTCCAATCGTTCCGGCGAGGCGGA
>CAVKVE010000004.1:45287-49621 GCA_963659655.1 Bacteroidaceae bacterium
TATATCGATTGGTTCCGCCTTTCCTACAACAGTGCTTTGTCGGCTCTCTCGGTCAATGGCATTTCGGCGGCCAAGAGTGGCAATGCTTTCACGGCAACCTTGACCGACTGCGAGTCTGTTGCTGTGCCGACGCTGACCTTTACGGGTGAGGTTCCCGACCAAGCCCCGAAGGTAGAATGGAGCGACGAGGTTGTGGAGGGCGATTATGCCGTTCGCACCGCCTCGATTGCCAACTACGCCGAGGATGGTTCCAAGACGGACTACACGCTCCGTGTCCTCCGCCCGCGCGACACCCGCAATACCTTGAGCGACCTTCTCGTGGATGGCCAGCGTATCGCGGGCTTCGATGCCGCCACCACCGACTATACCGTCCATCTCTCTTCCACGACGCACCATTTGCCTTGTGTCGAGCCGGTTGCTCTTGGCACTTTGGAGCAGATTACGCTTTCCTATGCCGATTCCGTGCTGCAAATCAAGGTTGTGTCCGAGGCGGGTGCAGAGAATATCTATTCTGTCCGCTTTGTCACCGATTTGTCGGACGACACCACGCTTTCGCTCATCTCCGATGTGGCGGATTTCGCACCGGCTACCCGTGAGTATGCCTATACCGCCGAGAGCCTGCCTGCTGTTATCACTTTCACCAAGCAGTCCGATGGCCAGACGGTCGTTTGCCGCCAGACGCAGACCGAGTGTGTGCTGACCGTCACGGCGGAGAACGGTGCTGTGGGTTCCTATACCGTCACGCTGCAGCAGCCGGTAGTTGCCACCACCGGTCAGTTGCAGACCCTCGAGCTGAACGGCGATGTCTATGCTGCCTTCCAGAGCGACAAGTACGACTATACCGCCGAGCGTCCCGAGCTGATGTCTTTCGAGCGTATGGCAGCCACCGATTCCGTAGTCTTTGTGCAGACTGCCGCCAATATGCAGTGGCAGGTCTATGGCACCGAGCAGCATACCTATACGCTGACCTATCCGACCACGCTGTCGAGCAATGCGCAGTTGGCGGGTATCGTGCTGAACGGCGAGGAGTATGCCGATTTCAATGCCGCGCTCTATTCCTATACTATCACCACCGACACCCTCGTGAATATCGAGGTGGAGAAGGCTGAGGATGCTCAGCAGGTGGCCGTTGCGTACGACCATTCCACCACTACCTATACATTCACGATTACGGCGGAGGATGGCACTGTGGGTCGTCCCTATTCGTTCCATACCACGCCGAGCCTGTCTGCAGACAAGACACTGAAGGCTATAGCTTTGGATGACGAGCCGCTTGCTTCGTTCGCTCCTGCCACGCTGACTTATATAGTTACCTTGTCGGTCGGCACGGTCAAGACGGTCGAGCCGCAGATGCCGTCGGTTACCTATACCGCAGGCCATGCGGGTCAGCATATTGAGCTTACGCCGGGCAAGTTGGGGACTACGACCGATATTGTCGTCACTTCGGAGGACGGCAAGCAGGTCAATACCTATACGCTGCTTGTGCAGGCCGAGCCGAGCCATAACGCCGACCTTACGGGTATCGTGGTCGATGGCGTACCGGTATCTCGCTTCGAGGCAGGCCGTCACTACTATTCGACCCGTTCCACCAACGAGAATCCGACCATCACTTGGTTGTCGGATGATAATTTCCAGACCGTCACCCGCACCGATGTGTCTTCTACGGAGCATGTCTTGCATGTTGTGGCGCAGGATGGCACCACCACGCAGGATTACACCATCGAGGTCTTTGTGGAGAAAGAGTCGAACGATGCCACGCTCGCCAATATCTTGCTCAACGGACAGAGCTTTGTCGATTTCGAGCGTGCGCTGAATCCGAAACTCACTTTCTCGCCGCAGCAGAACACCTATACCATCTATCTGCCTTCGGGCACCACTATTCTGCCGGAGGTAGCTGCATCGCTCAATGCCGATGGTCAGGTAGTCGTCATCTCTTCGGCAGACCAAACTATCTATCTTGATGTCACGGCGAAGGACGGCACCACGACCAACCGCTATACCTTAGAGTTTGTCGTTCCGCTTTCGAGCAATGCCGAGCTTGAGATGCTCTATGTCAATGGCGATTCCATAGCCGCTTTCGTTCCGTCGTACTATTTCTATCAGATGGCGTTGCCGGTAGGGCAACACAGTCTGCCGGAGGTAGTCGCTCAGAAGGCTGAGGCTGCCCAGACGGTTACCACATCGCTCGATGCCGCTACCAATCGTGCCACGATCGAGGTTTTGGCAGAGGACGGCACCACTAAGGCCACTTATGTGATAGCCTTCAGCTATACCTATTCTTCGGCGGATACGCTGCAGATGCTGTATGCCGATGGCTTGCAGGTCAAGGGCTTTGCGCCGCGTCAGTACTACTATTCGCTTTCGTTGCCGGTCGGCACGTCTGCTTTCCCCGAGTTGAGTTGGGATGCTGCCGACGATTGGCAGACCATCCACGAGGATACGGTCGAGCAGTCGGCCACCCGTATGGTGCGCCAAGTGGTTGTTACTTCCGAGAGCGGCCGAACCAACACCTATACCGTTGCGCACGACATCCTCTTGTCGTCGGTTGATACGGTGCAGATGATTTATATCGACGACAAGCCGTTGGCTTCCTTTGCCGGTTCCACCAACGAGTATTGGTATACTTTGCCGGCTTCCGCTACAGAGGTTCCCGCTGTCTTTGCACAGGCAGGCGACCGCTTCCAGACGCTGACCTATTCTACGGAGGCGGATGCCAGCGAGGGCAAGATGCTCGGTCAGAAGAGTGTCATCCATGTCGTGGCCGCCAATGGCAAGCAGCGCACCTATACCATCCACTATCCGCTCTCGCTTTCGTCTGAGACGGAGCTGAGCCTCATCTATGTGGCAGGCAGCCCGTTGGCTGATTTCGATGCCGAGCGTCTGACCTATCGTGTGTCGTTGGATATGAGTGCTACCGATATTCCAATGGTTACGGTGGCTAAGAAGGAAGAAGTTCAGAGTGTAGATATTGCCATTTCCGGCGATGTGGTACGCATCAAGGTGACGGCAGAGGACAAATCGACAGCCACCTATACGCTTACTTTCGTGCGTGAGAAATCTTCCAATGTCAGCCTCAAGGACATTCAGTTGGGCGACAATTTGGATATTGATTTTGAGTCGTCGCACTACGATTATACCGTCACCATCCCTTATGGACACACCGCTCTGCCGTCTATCACGGCGGTCAAGAGTGAGGACGACCAGCAGGTTGAGGTGTCCGAGCCGCTGATTCTTGAGTCGGGCGAGCAGATTGTCACTATCACGGTTACGGCAGCCAACGAGGAGGATCAGGCAGCCTATACGCTGACCTTTGTCTTCGCCAAGAACAGCGATGCTTCGCTGTCGGCTCTCTATGTGCGCAACGAGCTGTTGCCGGGCTTTGTTTCCGATAGCACGGAATACACCCTTTCCTATCCGGCGGGCTCCACTTCGAGCGACTTCGCAACGGTTGCGGATATCACCTATTCCCTTACCGATCCCGAAGCAACTTGCACGGTCGATGCAGCCGACAACGGCACGATCCTTATCAATGTCACGGCAGCCGATGGCACCATCCGCACCTATATCATTCGCCAGACCATCCTCAAAGACGCAGAGAACCGTCTGAGCATGATCTATCTCGATGAGGTGGAGTATGAAGACTTCGATGCAGATACCGAGTTCTACACCTATTATATTGTAGCCGGTATGACAGCACCTAAGGTCACCGCTACGGCTCAATCCGAGTTGGCGGATGTCAGCATCAAGGAGGTCGCTGTGGGCGATACCTGTATCATCATCTGTACCTCGGAGTCGGGCGATTCCCGTCGCTATTATATCTACTTCGCCGAGTCAGAGATCAACGATGCCTTGACGCCGACCGACCACGATGTGCTTATCAAGCGCATTCCGGGTTCTACGCAGATATTTGTCGCCACCACGCGTAAGGATGTCACCTTTGGTTTGTACGATACGGCAGGCCGTCGTGTCCGCATGGAGAAGATTGCCACAGCCGACCCGAACGATGTGGTTATTGTCCACGAGGCGGATGGTCGTGAGCGTTTGTTGGATGTCACGGATTATGGTTCCGGAACGATTATCTCGCTCGATCCGAATACAATCTATTTCTATGTATTTTTCGTGCAGGAGAAGAAGCGTTTTGCCTCCGGCAAGCTCTCCATCGCCCAGTAACTATTAGCACTATATGCCTAAAAGCAACATACGACTAAAAACTATATACAACGAATAACTAATTCGACTAAAAATACAAACGGCTAAAACAAACAACATACATTGGTTTATAGCTATAAACATCAAAAGCCGGCCGCTGCGACAGCGTCCGGCTTTTTTATATT
>CAVKVE010000005.1:0-1396 GCA_963659655.1 Bacteroidaceae bacterium
AAAACCTAGAAATTCTAGCAATTTAAGAAATCCACCAAAACCCAGAAATTATAGAAAATCCCGAACCACTCCCGAAGCTAAACCCCACCTCCGCACAAAAAATAGCGGAATTGCCCAAGACAATTCCGCTATTCTAACACATTAAACGTTTTTACTAAATTCTATCACCAAGTCGGTTGAATAGTCCAACTCGCTGTATTACTCTGCGTCAACCAGCTTGTAGCCCTTGCCGTGAACGCCGATGATACGATAGCCCGTACCTTCCAGATACTTACGCAGGTGGTTGATATAGACCGACAGCGAACGGCTTGCAAAATAGTCATCGTTTTTCCACAGCGAGCCCAAAATCAAGTGACGGTCTACCAATTTGTTCATATTCCGGCACAAGAGCAGCATCAAATCGCTTTCACGAGAAGACATGTGCTCACCGTCAAAGGTCTGATGAACCGAGTCAAATGTTTTGCCTGCAATATCAAACGATGTGGTCTGATTATCAACGCCTGCCAAATAGCGGCGAAGTACTGCCTGAATGTGGCAAATCAGCACATCCATGCTATATGGTTTGGTAACATAGTCATCGCAACCCAACTCAAAGGCACGAACTATATCTTCCTTCGCCGTACGCTGTGTAACAACGATCACGGGCGTATGAAGACTTATCTGCGACATAGCAGCCAATACCTCAAAGCCGTTCAAATTCGGCACATCAATATCAAGCAAACACAAATTAAAGTGTTTGGTACGCAACTTATCCAATGCAGCAGCCCCATCGGCAACTGTTTCAACCGCATAATCGCGGGCGTTAAGACAATCTGCCAACACCATCGTAAGATTGATGTCGTTGTCGCAGATTAGAATGTTTGTTTTAGTGGTCAGCATAAAAAAAATAAATTTAGTTTTCATTTTGAAATACAATAACTATGCCAAAAAATAGTATACACAACCAAGCAACCGGTTGTTTATCGAAAAATTTGCAGAAAAATCCTAAAAAAGGACAACTCTTGTATATATCACAAAATGTTTGTACCTTTGCGGTTACGAATTTGTCAGATAGCAACTGACAAGTTCGACCACCAAATACTCATCTGCCTATGAGGAAAGTCTTACTTATTTTTACCGGAGGTACCATCGGTATGGTGCGTGACCATACCACGGGAGCGTTATCTCCGGCCGACATGGAAAGCTTCAAAGCCTTTGTTCCCGAGCTGTTCAGCGGAGACATACACATCGAAGTCGAAGCTTTCTCCCCCCTATTGGATTCATCGGATGTAAATCCCGAAAATTGGGCTAAAATGGCTCGCATTATTTACGACCGCTACAGCCAATTTGACGGGTTTGTCATTCTGCATGGCACCGACACCATGTCCTACTCGGCATCGGCTCTGTCATTTATGCT
>CAVKVE010000005.1:1649-3504 GCA_963659655.1 Bacteroidaceae bacterium
GGCGTGCACATCGCCTACCAGCGTCATCTGATTCGCTACAACGATCCCAATTCAACGCTTCACCTACGCGTCAATACCGACCAAAATGTAGGCGTGTTGAAGCTTTTCCCCGGCATACAGCAAACCATTGTCCATCAGGTGCTTACCACGCCCGGGCTTCGAGGTCTTGTGCTGGAAACATTCGGAGCGGGCAATGCCCCGTCCTCCCAGTGGCTCTACTGCGAATTACGCGATGCGGTCAATCGTGGTATCATTATTGTGAATAAGACTCAGTGTAACACCGGTTCCGTTGAGATGGGGCTGTATGCCGTGTCCATGAACTTGCTGAAGGCGGGCGTCATTTCCGGCTACGACATCACCACCGAGGCACTGCTGACCAAAATGATGTACTTGCTCGGCGAGAATCCGGACAACAACGATTTAGTCAAAAAGCTGCTGCAAAAATCACTCTGCGGCGAATTGACCACCGAAAAATATACTGAATACTAAACGATATGAAAAATCTAGAACCCAAAGGTTTGTGGAACAATTTCTACAACCTCACTCAAATTCCTCGCCCGAGTGGCAAGAAGAAAGAAGTATCGGAATTTTTGGCTAACTATGGCCGCAGTTTGGGATTAGAAACGCTGACCGATGAAATCGGCAATGTACTCATTCGTAAGCCTGCTTCTGCAGGGTTCGAGAACCATCCGGGTGTGATTCTGCAAGGCCACATGGATATGGTGCCGCAGAAAAATAGCGACAAGGTTTTTGACTTCGAGAAAGACCCCATAGAGGCATACATCGAAGAAAACGGCGAGTGGGTTACCGCCAATGGTACCACGCTCGGTGCCGACAACGGAATCGGTGTGGCTACTGCAATGGCTATTTTGGCTGACAAAAATGTGGTACATCCCCCATTGGAGGCGCTCTTTACGGTTGACGAAGAGACCGGTATGTATGGTGCATTTGCGCTCGAAGGTGGATTTCTGCAAGGGAAGACGCTTATTAACCTCGATTCCGAGACCGAAGGAGAACTATATGTAGGATGTGCCGGCGGTGTCGATGGCACAGCCACTTTCCAATTCGAGCCGGTTGAGACCGAGGCTGGCGACATTGCTTTGCGTGTTTCGCTGCGTGGCTGCAAGGGCGGACACTCCGGCTGCGACATCAATATGCAGCGTGCCAATGCCATCAAGCTGTTGTTCCGTTTCTTGAAAGATGCAGTGGCCAACTACGAGGCTCGTTTGGCTTATGTAGAGGGTGGCAGCCTGCGCAACTCCATCCCTCGCGAAGCAGCCTGCTTGATAACCATTCCGGCAGAGAGCAAGGACGATGTTTTTGATCTGATTGCCGACTACGAGGACTTATTCATTCGTGAATACGATGGTGTTGAGGACAACATCTCGCTGACGGCAGAAGAGGTAGAATGCCCGAAGGTAGAATTGCCTGAAGATGTACAAGATTTCTTGATTCACGCCATCACCATCTGTCCGCACGGAGTCTATCGAATGATTCCTGAGATGCCGGATGTGGTTGAAACGAGCAACAACCTCGCTATGATTGTCTGCGAGGGCAACAAGATTGTAGTCAGCTGCTTGACCCGCTCATCTGTTGAGTCCCGCAAAGAGGAGTTGCAATCCATCATCGAGTCCACGTTTGCATTGGCAGGTGCCGATATCGAATTCACCGGTTCCTATCCGGGTTGGAAGCCGAATCTGCATAGCAACATTTTGGAAATTATGCAAAAGACCTACAAGAAGGAGTTTGGCTGCGAGCCGCGCGTGATAACCATCCACGCCGGATTGGAGTGCGGCATCATTGGTCGCAACTATCCGGGTATGGACATGATTTCGTTCGGTCCGACCATAGAGCA
>CAVKVE010000005.1:3868-18195 GCA_963659655.1 Bacteroidaceae bacterium
CCAAAGCATCTCCGGAACAGGAATAAATATGACCCCCGTTGCCAAAGCATCTATCGAGGTCGCCACCGCAAGCATTAGCAAATTCTTGAGCGAGAAATCGGCGTGCGTCTCCTCTGCTTCGTGGTGTATATGATGCGGACATTGCGACTTGTCCCCATGGAACTCACATTGCTTATTGTGTTTCGAACAGCGTTTCTTATTGAGTGCGCAGAGAATCACATTCTCATGGAACGACTCCCAGATCATTTTTCCACCAATAATACTCAGCAGCACCAGCGCAATCCACGGGGCAAAACGAGAAAAGAAGTTTGCAAAAAGCGTACCCGCAAAATATCCGATAAGCGGCATTCCTCCTTGGAAAACGCCAAAAAGCACCGCCATCAAAAGCGGTCGGTTAGGCTTCGAAAACAAATGTTTCCTATCCACGCGCAGCCCACTCGTAATGCTAACCGCAAAGCAATCCATTGCCAATCCAATGGCTATCAATATAATAGATAGTATATCCATCGTTTTTTGTATTAAAATTTCCTCTATATTACCTACGCTTTCTTTCTAAAAAAAGAACACCATTGTTTAGATGGTGCCTTTTTAGAATTTCTTAGTGCATTTTACTTAGTGTTTGGTGCGATAGCGAGCCGCTACCTTACCTTTAGCAATGTTCGTTAGCTTTCCTTTCACAAATTGTTTGCGAATCGGCGAGATGCGATCCGTAAACACATGCGCTTCCAGATGGTCGTACTCGTGCAGCACGATACGAGCCGCAAAATCGGTAAATGTCTCCGTATGTTCCTGAAAATCTTCGTCTTGATAGCGAATCGTTATCGTACGAGGGCGCACCACGGTTTCCGAGATTCCCGGCAGCGACAGGCATCCTTCTGCGTATGCCACGGTCTCCTCACTTTCTTCTATTATCTCCGGGTTCACAAATGTCTTCACCAGACCGGCGCATTCGGGAAAATCCTCTACCAAGTCCGAACCATCTACAATAAAAAGACGCTTCGACAACCCAATCTGTGGCGCTGCCAATCCACACCCTTCTGCGGCTTTCAGCGTTTCCTGCATATCGGCGACCAATTGTTTCAGGTCCAATTCGCCCTCGGCAATATCGTCGGTGGCTTTGCGCAGCACCGGCTGTCCGTATAAATAAATAGGTAGAATCATATTTTTTTCTTCACTTCGTTTCGCGTTAATAGCACTGCGTGCGTTAATGGCTTCGCATTTGTGGGCTAACACCGTTAATGACTTCGTGTTAATGACTTCGTATTTGGGTGGGGCGTCAGCAGCCATTATACTCCATATATCCCTCCAAAATAATGCAGGCGGCCAGTTTATCCACTACGGCCTTGTTCTGCCGGTCTTTTTTCTTCATGCCTCCGGCGAGCATCGCTTGGTGCGCCAACACCGATGTAAATCGTTCATCAAACGCCACCAATGGTGTGGTCGGAAAAGCAACTCGAAATCGCTCCATAAAGGGGCGTATGTAGTTCATCGACTCCGACTCCTGTCCGTTCATCTGCGTTGGGTGTCCAATCACCACTTTTTCCACTTGCTCGGTTTGCAGATAGTTCTGCAGCCACGCCATCAAGTCGCGTGTCTCTATGGTTAGCAACGGATTAGCCGTTATCTGGAGCATATCCGTAACGGCTAATCCGGTGCGTTTTTTTCCGTAATCTATAGCAAGTATGCGTGCCACAGATTAGTTGTTAATCTTATTATTGATTGCTTCGTACTCTGCCTTCATGTCAAAACGATAGTAGAGCGTACGCAGCGTAATCATGTAGTCACGATTTTCAGGATCCAACTCGTGTGCTTTTTCAAAGTACGGCAGCGACTTTTTGAACATAGCGTTCATGTCCTCAAGTGCCTTCTTGTACGCCTTTCCATCAGAGATATACGCTGCCTCCTCGTTCATTTTCACGCCTTGGTTGTAGTATACACGCCCTTTGCCGGCCTCAGCATCTGCCAATTTCGGGTCAATGGCGAGTGCTTGGTCAAAGTCAGTCATAGCGGCCTCATAGTTGCCTTGGTTCTCGTCGAGGTTACCCTTAATCAAATGATACTGAGCCACATTCGGTTCACGCTCGATAGCTTTCTCAAGGAAGGTGATAGCCTCAGCCGTTTGGTTCGAGAAAATGTAGTGGTTGATTAGGTTTTGCAGGAACCACGGCTCTTGCGGGAAGCGTTCCACAGCGTCTTGCAGCACGCGTACATAGTTAGCGGTATCCTCTTTTGCCTTATATTCCTGATAGAGGAATTGGTTCACCGATACAGCTTCGTAGTTGCCGTTCTTCATCTCCTCGAGAATTTGGATGGCTTGGTCGTGCATCTCGGCTTGTACAGCAAAGATAGCCTCGTAGTAGTGATACTGCTCGTAGATACTGTCCATCGGCATCTCTTTCTGCAACTTCTCGTCCTGCATGAAAGCGAGGTTCGGGATTGAGATGTGCTTGTCAAATGCAAAGTAGGCATTCGCAAAATCACGGTCATCGTTCAGCGCAATACCATATTTTACAAAGTCTTGCTGTTTGTAGTATTCCAATAGTTTTTTCTGTACGTTGGCGAGCGTCTTCTTGTCCGTCATCACCTCTTTGCCCTTCTTATCGAGTGTCGTTGCCGAAGCCAATTCAGCAGCCTTCACCCAATAGTCGTAGCTTTCCGAGATGGCAGGTCCCACTTTCTTCCAGTCCGTAGCCTTGCCCAAAACGGCCTCGGTTATGGCTTGTTGGTCTTGTTGATAGCCAATCAAACCGGCCACATACCATGCCTCAGGCAGGTTTGCCGTTTCAGGATTGCTCAGTGCCTCATCGATAGCCGCCTTAGCTCCTGTGTAGTCCGGTGTTTCCTGTAGTACTAAATTCTTTGCCTTTTTCACATTGGCTTTTTGTGCGAAGCAGCCTGCGCTCACGAGCACCAATGCTGCCAAAAATAAAGACTTTTTCATCTTATTCTTGATTTTCGTTGTTTATTTCAGTTGTGGTTGTCGTTTCGTCTGTTGCGTTTTCAGCCTCTGCCTGCTCTGCATTTTCCTCATCTTTCGGAACAATGCAGCCCGACATCAAGGTATCGTTGCGTTTTTGCAGTTCAATCAGTTTCACGCCCTGCGTAGCACGCCCCATTACACGGATGGTGTCGATTGCCATACGAATAGCCGTTCCCGATTTGGTGATCAGCATCAGGTCATCGTTGTCCGTCACGGCGTTGATACCTACCAACGGTCCCGTCTTGTCGGTCAGGTTCATGGTCTTCACACCCTTACCGCCACGGTTTGTGATACGATAGATCGGTTCTCCGTTCTCGTCATCGAGGGCGGTACGCTTACCGAATCCCTTGTCCGAAATGACGAGTACTGTCTTGTCAGAGTTCTTTTCTACACAAATCATACCAATGGCATGGTCCTGTCCGTCATTCTCCAGCGTGATGGCACGCACACCGCTTGCGCTACGGCCCATCGGGCGTACCGTGTTTTCGGGGAAGCGAACCACCTTACCGTTGTAGGACGCAATCAACATCTCGCTCTCGCCGTCAGTCAGTGACACAGCTATCAGTTGGTCGCCTTCACGCAAGCCCAGCGCAATGATACCATTTGCACGCGGGTGGCTGTACGATTCGAGCGTAGTCTTCTTCATCAATCCGTTCTTGGTGGCAAAGATCAGGTAGTGTTTGTTCACATATTCCTCATCGGTCAGCCCCTTCACATTGATAAATGCGCAGACTTTGTCGCCCTTCTGCAGGTTAATCATGTTCTGAATGGCACGCCCCTTCGATTGTTTGTTGCCTTCCGGTATCTCATACACCTTCAGCCAGTAGAGTCGTCCCATTTCCGTGAAGAACATCATCGTCGAGTGCATCGAGGCCTGATGAACATATTCTATAAAGTCTTGGTCGCGTGATGCCGATGCTTTCGATCCGATACCGCCACGAGCCTGTGCGCGGAATTCTGCCAGCGGAGTACGCTTGATGTAGCCGAGGTGCGAGATCGTGATAATCATATCGTCGTCGGCGTACATATCTTCCGGATTGAATTCGGTCGCCATCTTCACAATCTGTGTGCGGCGCTCATCGGCATATTTTTCCTTTATTTCCAGCAGCTCATCCTTGATGACCTCGTAACGCAATGTTTCGCTGTTCAATAGGTCGGTGAGGTGATGAATCAGTTTCTCCAACTCATCGTATTCTGCTTTCAACTCATCGATACGCAATCCCGTCAGAGCGCTCAGTCGCATATCTACAATGGCTTTCGATTGTTTGTTATCGAGTTGGAAGCGTTTTTCCAAGCTGCTTTGCGCCTCAGCCGGGGTGCGACTTGCACGAATAATGCGAACCACCTCGTCGATGTTGTCGACAGCGATAATCAAACCTTCCAAGATATGCGCACGCTCTTCTGCCTTACGCAGCTCGAAGCGAGTACGGCGGATCACCACTTCCATGCGGTGTTCAATGAAGCACGAAACCAACTGTTTGAGGTTCAGCAACATCGGGCGTCCTTTCACCAATGCGATATTGTTCACCGCAAAGCTCGACTGCAGTGCTGTATATTTGTATAGTTTATTGAGTACCACTTGCGCATTCGCATCCCGCTTAATGTCTATCTCAATGCGAACATCCTGCTTCGATAGGTCCAGGATTTCCGAGATACCCTCTATTTTCTTTTCGTTTACAAGGTCGGCAATACTTTTCACCAAGTCCGATTTCACCACCCCATACGGCAATTCCGTGATAATAATTTTCTCACGCCCGTTTTCATCGGTCTCAATGTCCGCATTCGAGCGGATTACAATACGCCCACGACCCGTTTCGAATGCGTCACGCACTCCTTGATAGCCATAGATCGTACCACCCGTCGGAAAATCCGGTGCCTTGATGTATTTCATCAGGTCAGCCACTGTAATTTCCTCTATTTCAGGATTTTGCAGACGGTCTTCAATATTACGGATATAGGCCACACAACCATCCACCACTTCGCCCAAGTTATGCGTTGCCATGTTGGTCGCCATACCTACGGCAATACCGCTTGCGCCATTCACCAGCAGGTTCGGGAAACGACACGGCAGCACTACCGGTTCTTTGAGCGTATTGTCGAAGTTCGGTTGCATATCCACCGTATCTTTCTCCACATCACGCAGCATTTCCTCAGCCAGCTTGCTGAGTCGAGCCTCCGTGTAACGCATGGCAGCAGGGCCATCACCATCCTCCGAACCGAAGTTACCCTGTCCGTCTACCAGCGTATATCGCATGTTCCACGGTTGTGCCAGACGCACCAGCGTTCCATAAATACTGCTATCTCCGTGCGGGTGATACTTACCCATTACCTCACCCACGATACGCGCCGATTTCTTAGTCGGTTTATCGCTTGTATTGCCCAATTCATTCATACCGAACAGCACACGACGGTGTACGGGTTTGAAACCGTCCCGCACATCAGGCAGTGCACGGCTCACAATCACACTCATCGAGTAGTCGATATACGAGGATCTCATTTCCTCGTCAATCTTCACCGGAATAATTCTGTCGTTGTCAATCATTGTATTTTATTCAGTATTTTAGTCTTATTTTTTTGCGAAATGCGTTGCAAGAAATATGCTATTTTTGTAGTCACGCTTTTTTGTAGTCACGCTTCTCGCATTTTCAGCCTGCAAAGGTACAAAATTTTCTTCGTATATGCAAATATCTTGTGTATTTTGTTTTGCATAGCCGTTTCGGCCAAACCTCGGTGGAGCATCCACCCTGCCCGCAAAACGAAAATAAACCCTATTTCGCCCGCGCACCCCCTATTTCTATGCCTCGCCTACGCGCGTACGCGCGAGTTTCCTTTTTTTTCCAAAAGAACCCATTCTGCTCATTCTGCCAAACTGCACTCACCTATTTTCCCCTCCGCAGCCCTCCGTTCCCGAACCATTGCCCTACAAAAAACGCTGCAACTCCTTTGTTGCAGCGTTTCTTTGCCCTTATTTCGTCTTCGGTTCCTCTCCGACCAGCTCAGCGGCTCGTGACAGAGCCCCATTGATGTGGTCGCGAATGTTCTCTTTGCCGATTAGTTTCACCAGCCCTGCCTTTTCCAATGCCTGATAGACATGGTGATTTACGCCCGACAGCACCAACTGAATGCCGCACGACTTGGAGCGGTAATAGAGTTGCTCCAAGTTGTGAATACCCGTCGAGTCAATAAACGACACCTTACGCATACGGATGATACGCACTTTTTGGTCGTCCATACCGATACGGCGGCTGATATCCTCGAACTTGTTGGCGATACCGAAGAAGTACGGACCGTCTATCTCATACACCTCGGTGTATTGCGGAATATGCAGCATCTCCAGGTCATCGCCATGCAGCCGCACATCGTTGTTCTTAGCGGGGTCAAGTTCGTTGGAGAAAGTACGAATAACCGTTGCCTCGTTGGTACGCTTGATAAACAGGATCACCGCCAGCAGCAGTCCTATCTCAATGGCCACCGTCAGGTTGAAAATCACAGTCAGCACAAAGGTAACAATCATCACCAGGAAGTCCGATTTCGGTGCTTTGGCGAGCCAAACAAACGAGCGCCAGCCCGACATATTGTAGCTGACCATAATCAGCACGCCTGCCAAGCACGCCATCGGAATCATCCCCACCAGCGTACCCAAGAAAAGCAGCACAAGCAGCAGCACAATAGCATGAATAATACCTGCCACCGGTGTACGCCCGCCGTTGTTGATATTTGTCATCGTACGCGCGATAGCCCCCGTAGCGGGAATACCGCCAAAGAACGGCACCACCACATTGGCGATACCCTGCGCAATGAGTTCCGTGTTCGAGTTATGTTGGTCGCCTATCACGCCGTCTGCCACCATCGCCGACAGCAGCGACTCAATAGCCCCGAGCATGGCAATCGTAAAGGCTGCGGGAAACAGGTCTTGCACCAACGAGAGCAGAGTCTGCCCCTCTGCCAGCTCCACCGACGGTAGATGTGGCGCAGGCATACCGTGCGGCAGCGTATATAGGTCGCCGATGGTCTGAATACTCTCCACGCCCGCATATTTCTTCAGCAGCCACGCCGCCAGCGTCATCACCACGATCGCCACCAGCGAGCCGGGAATTTTCTTGCTCACAAAGGGTGTCCCGATAATCAGCAGCAGCGAGACAATACCGATACCGAATGCCCACCAGTTGATATTCTGCCAGTGTTGTCCGTAGCAAATCCACTTATGGATAAAGTCCGCCGGTGCATCGGTTATGCCGAGCCCGAAGAGATCATTCATCTGCGTGGTAAAAATCGTAAGCGCAATACCCGCCGTAAAACCGACAATCACGGGATACGGCACAAACTTAATCACGCTGCCCAACTTAAAGAGTCCCATGAGTATCAAGATAACACCTGCCATAATGGTGGCAATGAGCAGCCCCGTCAAGCCGTGTTCTTGAATAATGCCGTAGATAATAACGATAAACGCCCCCGTAGGGCCACCAATTTGCACCTTGCTGCCGCCGAGTGCCGAGATAATGAAGCCCGCAATGATGGCGGTAATAAGACCTTCCGTCGGTCCCACGCCCGAAGATATACCGAAGGCAATGGCAAGCGGAATCGCCACTATGCCGACAATGATACCCGCAATGGCGTCCTGCAAGAAGCGTTCTTTAGTGTACCCCCGCAACGAGGTAAAAAGTTTCGGGCGAAACACGCCCTTAAAAGAGAAAAAATTTTGCATATAAAAACAAACCAATACTAATTACGAATTTGAATTACAACCACTCTCCACTGCCCTAAACTCTCAACACTAAACTCTCAACCCTCAACTAAGAAAACACACAACCCATCACGGCTGAATATTCTCCGGAATCCGTACCTGCTCGTAGGTATTTACTTTTGCCTTGTCGTAGGGGCAAGAAATGCGGATGTAGTTCTCCGTAAATCCGTCCATCAGGTAGTTTGTGGGCGATTGCGGGTCTTTTATTCGCTTGCTTTCCCATAGCACCACGGCAGTATCGCCGGCGTGGGCAGCATAGAACGCCGCCAGCTTGCGGGCACTCACCTCGTGTAGCACCCGGCTGCGTCGTTCCCGTTCTTTTTGCGGCACCACATAGAGGTCCAGTTCGAGCATACGCGTGTTGGCCCGTTCCGAGTAGGTAAACACATGCAGTTGGCTCACCGGCAGGCTTTCGATAAACTGCAGATAGTCCTCCCAGCACGCCTCCGTCTCGCCTCGTACGCCCACCATACAATCCACACCGATAAAGGCATTCGGCATCACGCGGCGTATATGCTCCACCCTTTCGGCAAACAGTTCGCGCGTATAGCGGCGGTGCATAATTTGCAGCACCTCATTAGAGCCGGATTGCAAGGGTATATGGAAATGCGGCGCAAAGTGTCGGCTTGTCGCCACAAAATCGATAATCTCATCGCTCAGCAAGTTCGGCTCGCACGAAGAGATACGCACCCGAAACTCGCTCTCTATTTGGTCTATTGCCTGCACCAATTCGTAGAAGCTCTCCCCTGTGGAGCGACCAAAATCGCCAATGTTCACGCCCGTCAGCACAATCTCCTTTGCTCCTTCGGCGAGTGCCTGTTTGGCATCTGCCACCACGGCAGCGATGTTCGGGTTGCGCGATTTGCCACGAGCCAACGGAATGGTGCAGTAGGTACAGAAGTAGTTGCACCCGTCCTGCACTTTCAGAAAACAGCGGGTGCGGTCATCTTTCGAGTGAGCAGCGTGGAATTCGTCTATCTCTCGAATCGGCGAGGTATAGATGTCCGCCTGCTTCGATTTGAGCGAGGCGATATCCGTATCGTTTGGTGCGTTTACACCTGCATTGCGTTGTTGTTCAATGCGTTCCACCAATTCGGGAATGGCAAATTTCTCGTTCATTCCCAGCACATAATCCACCTCCGGCAGGTCGGCTATCTCGCCGGGCTTGAGTTGTGCATAGCAGCCCGTCACTATCAGCACCGCATCGGGGTTTTGTCGACGGATACGATGAATGGCTTGTCGGTCTTTGTGGTCGGCAGCGTCTGTCACCGAGCAGGTATTGATGATACACACATCGGCCTGTTCTCCTTGTTTGGCACGGACATGCCCGCGCTGCATCAGGCTTTTGCCCAATGCGCTGCTTTCCGCAAAATTCAACTTGCAACCGAGAGTAGTAAATGCTATTTTCATAAAACGAGCCGCAAAGTTACAACTTTTTTACCATATACACAACCCAAAAACACAAACAGTTCCCCGTTTATATTCCCACCGCCCACTAATACAAAAATTGGTGCGAGCCTCAGCCCGCACCAATTCGTTCTTTTCTCCTTTAGGATTCTTTTTGTGGCTCCGATTGCGTCGGATTTTCTGTTGCCGTTTGCGCTGCCGGTTTGTCGCCGACCGGTTTTTTACGCGGTCTTCTCGGCTTCGGTTTGCGTTCCGTTTTCGGCTGTTCCGTTTCCGCAGGTTCCACCGGCTTCGTATCTTTCACCGTTTTGGTGTCTTTCACCGGTTGTTTTGCCTCCGTTTTAGCTGCCTTTGCGTCGCTTTTTGGCGCATTTTTCGGCTGCTTCTTCGGCTGTGTTTTGGGTTGCGGCTTTTTGGGTTCTGCCGTGGCATTCTCCGTCTGTGCTTTGGGTTGCTCCGCTTTCTTCGGTGCTACCGGTGCCGTCGCTTTCGGTTCGTTGACCTTTTTCGGTTGCTCAGCAGGTTCCTTAGGCATTTTGAATTCTTTCGGCTTCTCTTCCGGGTGGGAAAGTCTGTTTCCCTTTGCGTCAAAGAATCGCATTTCCAGCATGCCAAGACTCTGATTCTCTATCACCTGCACGCCAAACTGACGCTGCCATTTGTTTTTCAGGCTCAACAGCCATCCACGGCTCACATACGAATACACGTATGGGTGCAAATGCAGACGCATTCCCTTGCCGTATTGCTCAAACATACAGGTCAATTCCTCGGCTATCTTGTCCGTAAACAAGATCGAAGGTTGAATTTTCCCTTTTCCCATGCAGGTCGGACACACTTCCGTCACATCCATTTCCACCGCGGGGCGCACACGCTGGCGGGTGATTTGCATGAGTCCGAATTTGCTGAGCGGCAACACGTTGTGCTTAGCACGGTCGTGCGACATCAGTTTTCGCACATATTCGTAGAGTTGCTGTTGGTGATCTTTCGAATCCATGTCGATAAAATCGACAATGATGATTCCGCCTATATCACGCAATCGAAGTTGATGCACCAGTTCTTCTGCCGCCAGCATATTGAATTGGAATGCATTTTCTTCTTGGTCCTCATAGAGTTTCTTGCTTCCCGAATTGACGTCTATGGAGAATAGTGCCTCCGTGCGGTCAATTATCAGGTATCCGCCGTGTTTGAATCCGACCACTCGTCCGAGTCCCGTTTTCATTTGTCGGGTTATCTCGAATTTGTCGAATATGGGTTGGGTGCCGGTGTATAGTTTTACTATTTTTGCGCTTTCGGGTGCAATGAGTTCTATATACTGGCGAACCTCATCATACATCGCCGGGTCGTTCACTTGGATGGAAGCAAAATCCGGAGAGAACACATCGCGTATCACTCCTATCGTGCGTCCAAGTTCTTCCGACACCAAGCTTACCGGCTCTTTTTGTTGCAGCGATTTCACGGTGTCTTCCCACCGTTGTACGAGCAGCCTGAGTTCGTTGTCCAGCTCGGCCACACGCTTGTCTTCTGCCACGGTGCGGACTATCACGCCAAATCCTTGCGGTTTTATCGAAGTCACCAGCTGTTTGAGCCGTGAGCGTTCCGATTCCCGCTTAATTTTTTGGCTCACCATCACATTTTCCGCAAAGGGTATCAATACGATATTGCGTCCTGCAATGCTGATTTCCGCTGTCAGTCGGGGTCCTTTGGTGTTGATGGGTTCTTTGCTCACTTGTACGAGCAGTGTGTCGCCCACTTTCAGTATATCGGCAATGTGTCCGTCTTTGCCCACTTCCTGCATACGCGGTGTGCGTTGCATTTGCGGGATATGGCGGCGGTCCGATACAGCGTGCGTCACATAGTTTTGCAGCGTCAGAAACTGAGAACCTAAATCCAAATAGTGGAGAAAAGCTTCTTTTTCATAACCTACATCCACAAAGACCGCATTGAGCGCCGGCATCACTTTTTTGACGCGTCCGTAATAGATATTTCCAACCGAAAAGTTGTCTTTATCACGGCGTTCGCGACTGATTTCCTGCAGTCGGTCGTCTTCTGTCAGCGCAATGGCAATCTCTTGTGGCTGTACGTCCACAATCAATTCGCTTTTCATACTTGGTCAATAAATAAAAAATGCTTTGTGGCAACTTGTTCGCGCCCGAACAAGCCATGCACCACAAAGCAGGTTAAAACCTAATCGTCTTACTTATGCTTATGACGATTCTTACGCAAACGCTTTTTACGCTTGTGCGTCGACATCTTATGTCTCTTATGCTTTTTTCCGTTTGGCATAATGTTTAATTATTTAATTGTTATTGTTTTATTTGTCGTCTTTTGGTGTACTACCGATTAGAGTACTTGCTCTTTGAATTCAGCAGCCGGCTTGAACGAAGGAATACGATGCTCCGGTACTTCGAGCGAAGTATTTTGGAGAATGTTACGAGCAATTTTCTTTGCGCGTACTTTTGTGCCAAATGTACCGAAACCACGGAGATAGATATTTTCGCCTTCGGCTACCGATTTTTTAATATTCCCCATTGCCGACTCCACAATCGTCAAAATCGACGTTTTGTCGTAGCCGGTTTCAATTGCGATGGCATTAACGAGTTCTGCTTTTGTCATAATTTTGTATATTATTTTCCTTTAATTTTCAAAGCCGGATTTTTCACATCTCTTTCTGTTTCTACGCAAAAAGTGGTGCAAAGGTACTATAAAAAATTGATTTACAAAACTTTTCTTTCAAAAAAAGTTCGCAAGTCCGATTTTTTCAGTAATTTTGCGCCCGCATTTCTCTCAACTCTCAACACGAAACTGCACTCAACACGAAACTACTAAAAAACGCTCCACTGCACTCTACTCTCAATACTCAACTAACCCAAAAATGTCGCTCCACTCCTCTCTTTATCATTGGTACGAGCAGAACAAGCGCGAATTGCCTTGGCGCGAAACCACCGACCCGTACAAAATATGGATTTCCGAGATCATCTTGCAGCAGACCCGTGTCGTGCAGGGTATGGCGTACTATTTGCGTTTTGTGGAGCGTTTTCCCGATGTAGATAGTCTTGCCGCAGCGACAGAAGACGAGGTGCTTCGCTATTGGCAGGGGCTTGGTTACTATTCCCGTGCCCGCAACCTGCATCGTGCGGCGCAAGCCGTTGTCGCCCGTCACGAGCAGCCTTTTCCTGCCACATTCGAGGCCATCCGCAGCCTTCCCGGTATCGGCGACTACACGGCAGGCGCCATCGCATCGTTTGCCTACAATCTGCCTTACCCCGCCATGGATGGCAATGTCTATCGGGTTGTGGCACGGCTTTTCGATTGCGACCTACCTTTTGATACCTCAGCGGGCAAGAAACATTTTCACACCTTGATAGACCAACTGCTCGACCGAGAGAACGCCCGCCTGTTCAATTCCGCCATTATGGAATTCGGGGCACTCTATTGCACCCCCACGCTCACTTCTGCCGACTACGACGGCATCGCCTGTACGCATTGCCCGATAGCGGCTTTTTGCCTTGCCAACGCCCACCATACAGCAGAGTTGTTGCCTCAACGCAAACCCCGCACCGAGCTGAAAGACCGCTACCTAAATTATATTATATATGTAGATGCGGCCCCAAAAACCTTGCTGCATCAACGCACCGAGAAAGATATTTGGCAACATCTGTACGAATTCCCGCTTATCGAGAGCGACCATCTCTATTCCTTAGAAGAAATGCAAGCCGCTCTTGGCGAAAATCGTTGTTTTTCATTCGATTTCACGCATATTTTGAGTCATCAACGCCTGCACGCCCGCTTTTTTGTCTGCTCCGTGCCGGCATTGCCCGAATCGTTCCCTTCCGTTTCCTACGCTACCGCCCCATCCGCAGTCCCCTATTCGGTCTTCCCCGTCTCCTTTACCGACATCGACCAATATGCACTTTCCCGCCTCACGCTCCGTGCTTTGGAGCGACTTCGTATGAACACACTTTGATACGAAAAAGGCGGCAATAATTAAGAAAATTACCGCCCGTATCGGTCTATGCTTGCATAGATACCAAAAAAAACGTAACTTTGTGGCCGATTTGTGCATACATGAAGATTATCGGTTTCACATATCATAACGGGCATACCGAGTTGGTCTTGAAGGGCGACTCTTCCTTGCTGAACAATCGCAAGCCCATGTTCATACCCGATTGGACGCAGTGTCTGTGTGCCACACCGGGTATAGTGCTGCGTGTCAGCCGATTGGGCAAGAACATTGCGCCTCGCTTTGCCGACCGCTACTACGATGCCGTGGCGCCATGCCTCGACTTTGTAGCGCAGGATGTGTTGGAGGCAGCTCGGCAGAGCGGGCAGAGTCAGACCACGGCCCTTGCTTTCGATTTTTCCTTTGCCATCGGCGATTGGCAGGTTCTCAACCCGGCCAACACGGCAGACCAAACCAATACGGCAGACCAAACTGATTCCTCCTTCAAAACTACCCTTTCCAACCCAAATTCAAAAGATGCCTGCTATTGTTGGCAGCGAGTTGCATTCGGGCAAAATCCCGAAGCACTCCCGAACCAACTCCTTACCATCCCCCCTGCCGAGGCCATAGCCGAGACCAGTCGAGTGATGACCATCCGCCAGGGTGACCTTATCTACATCCAACAGGCCTGCGAGGCGCGCCCCGTCAGCCGTGAGGATGTCCTTACGGCCCGCCTTGCCACTACCTCGGAGAGCCAAGACGACTCCCTTTATTGCAAGATAAAATAGTCCACAAAAAGTCTATTCATGAAGCGACTAACCACCATACTTACCTGCTTGTTCCTCTGTCTTAGCGGCATAGGAGCCATCGAGCATACCTATACCACCACTTCTGTTCTCAGCAGCGGCTCGTGGATCAAGATACGCATTAGCGAGTCGGGCGTCTATCGCCTCACCTACGAAGACTTGAAGAATGCCGGTCTGAGTTCCCCCGAAAATGTACGGATTTACGGATATGGTGGGGCAATGTTGTCGCAGAATTTCAGTGTCAGCAAGATAGACGACCTGCCTTCAGTCGGTTTCTATATGGAGAAAGGCAGTGACGGCGTCTTTGGCAGCGGCGACTATATCCTTTTCTATGGACAGGGAACCACCTCGTGGGCATATAACGGCACCCAGTTCATCCACACCCGTAACCCGTATTCGGACTACGGCTACTATTTCCTGACCGACAATGCCGGCACCGCCACCCTTCTC
>CAVKVE010000005.1:18263-20222 GCA_963659655.1 Bacteroidaceae bacterium
TACAAAAAACAATAGTGCAAATACGAAAAACAGTAGTGCAAAAAACACCGAAAATACGGACATTTGCCTTACCACTCCCGAACCAACTCCTATCACAACCTATCTCAACTACCAAGTTCATGAGTTAGACTTAGTTAACTTACTCGACCGTGAGAGCGGGGTCGATGGGGGGGGTCGCGAATTCTACGGGGAGCAGTTCAATTCCAACACGCTCTCTCGCTCTTTCTCCTTCTCTACGCCCGCCATTGTTTCCTCTACCCCCGTCCGTGTCCGTTCCGAGGTAGCCGCTTCCTCCACCCGTTCCTCTCGTTTCGCACTCTCTTTGAATGGCTCCAGTGCCACCGTACGACTCGACTCCATCTCGGTTTCCGATTTCTATACCAAAGGCACTCTCGCCACTATCAACCAGACCTATCCGGCCTCGTCTGCCGCAACCCAGACCGTCACGCTTACTTTCAACAACACCGCAGCCGGTGCCGTCGGCTTTCTCAACTATATCGAGCTTACCGCCACCTGCACGCTTCGCCTGTCGGGCGACTATATGCCTTTCCGCACCACCACGGGCTACGGCAGCAGCACCCCAAACCTGTATACGCTGACCAACGCCACCGCCCACACGCAAGTGTGGAACATCACCGACCGCAGCCATATTTGGCGCGTAGATGCCACCCTCACCGGTTCAACGCTTACCTTTGAGGGCAGCAACCAGAGCCAGATACAAGAATACATCGCCGTCAATACCGATGGCAGCAGTTGGCTTACGCCGACCATTGTTGGCAGCATTAGCAACCAAAACCTGCACGCACTTCGAAATATCGACTATGTTATCATCAGCCCCGATTTTTTGGTCGCCCAAGCTACTCGGCTCGCACAGGCGCACGAGCAGAAAGAGGCCATCACATGGGCGGTTGTTACCGATCAGCAGGTCTATAACGAGTTCTCCAGCGGTACCCCCGATGCCACGGCGTATCGTTGGCTGATGAAAATGCTCTACGACCGTGGCACAGGCAGCGACCGCAAGCCGAGTTGGCTCTGTCTGATGGGTGACGGCACTTTCGACAACCGCAAGCTGCTGACCACATCGGGCGAGAACACGCTGCTCACCTACCAAGCGAAGAACTCCACCGTCGAGACCAAGGCTTACGCCACCGACGACTATTTTGGATTCCTCGACAACAACGAGGGCGAAAGCGACACGCAGGGTCGCATGGATATTGGTGTCGGGCGTCTTCCCGTCACCACCGAATCTGAGGCGCAGCAGGTGGTGAATAAGCTGATTGCTTATATCGAAAACACCAACCCGGGCAAATGGAAACAGCAGCTTATTTTCCTTGCCGATGATGGTGACCACAATCTGCATACCCGTGTGGCAGAGGCAGGAGCCGAGCGTGTGCGCCGCAAGAACCCCGATTTCATCGTCAATAAGATCTATCTCGATGCCTACCCACAGGAGACCGATGCATCGGGCGAGAGCTACCCGTTGGCAAAGAACAAGCTCGACAACCTTCTGCAAAATGGTGCGCTGTATATGAACTATTCCGGTCACGGCGGCTACAACGCCATCACCAACGAGGGTATGATGGATTTGAGCAGCATACGCAAGATGACCAACAAGAACCAGGCGCTTTGGATGCTCGCTACATGCAGTTTTGCTCATTTCGATTCCGGCAAACGCTGTGCAGCGGAGGAGGCGGTTCTGAATGCCAATGGTGGCGCTATTGGTGTCATTTCGGCAGGTCGCACCGTCTATGCCACGCAGAACACCTATATTAACCAGAATTTCTGCGACACGCTTTTCGGTCACAAGGATGTCTATTCCTACGATATGACCATCGGCAAGGCATTGGCCATTGCCAAAAACCTGACCGGCACCGACGAGAACAAGCTCCCTTATGTCTTGTTGGGCGACCCTGCTTTGCGGCTGAATTATCCTACTGATTATCAGGTCAAGACAACGAC
>CAVKVE010000005.1:20451-22409 GCA_963659655.1 Bacteroidaceae bacterium
GATGGTGCATTCTCGTTCACATTTATGGTGCCTAAAGACATCCGCTATAATTATGGCAACGGGCGCATTGTCTATTATGCTTACGACAGCACCACCGTGTCGGGCAACGCCCAATTGAGCGAGGCAGTGGGCCATTTCGAGGACTTCACGATAGGCGGAACGGGTTCTGTGCTGAAACAGGACACGACAGGTCCTGCCCTCACGCTCTACCTCAATACCCCCGCTTTCCCCGATGGCGGCACCACCTACGAGACACCCCGTTTCTTTGCCGATATAGAGGATGAGAATGGTATCAACACTGTTGGCACCGGTATCGGACACGATTTGATGCTCATTGTGGATAACAGTTCCAAATACACTTATGTGCTCAACGACTACTACACCTCGACCGATGGCAGCTACCAGCGCGGGCAGGTGAGCTATTTGATGGAAGAGCTTGCGGAAGGATCGCACAGCCTTACCTTCCGTGCATGGGACTTGATGAACAATAGCAGTACGGCATCGTTGAATTTTGTGGTTGAGAAAGGCGTAGGTCCCAATATCTACTCCATCATTTCCTACCCGAACCCCGTGCAGACGAGCGGCACACTGAATTTGATTATCAACTACGACCAGCCGGACCAAGTGGTTGAGACGCAAATCAATATCTACGACATGGCGGGGCACCTGCTGTGGCAGACCGAGATGAGCAACCCCGACCAAGTACAAATCAACTTGGGCGAGATAGGCTTGCAACCCGGCCTCTACATGTACAATTCCCGAATGAAGACCGAAGGAACTCGCTATTCCTCCAAGTCCGGCAAGATAGTAGTCGTAGAGTAGCAAGATAGTAGTCGTAGAGTAACAAGATAGTAATCGTAGAGTAGCAAGATAGTAGTCGTAGAGTAGTCCGCCCGATTTCCCATCTCTCCTCACCGGTAAACCAATAGGAAACCAATAAGAAAGCAATAAAAAAGCAATAAAAAACGCTTATCATTACCAAACAACCATACGAATAGACTCCCACTGCCTATGAAGCACATCGCTGTAAGATTCTAATTTACCTCTGCGTTGGACGACACCCAGCCGCCTGATGCACAAAACCCAACAAGAAGAAACAACTATTATAATATGAAAAAAAGCATTTTATCTTTGATTTTACTCGTAGCCATGGCAGGAACTGCCGGCGCTGTCGATGAAACTTTGAACCCACTAATCACCGCAATGCCTTCGCTGAGCATTGCCCCCGATGCCCGTTCTGCCGGTATGGGCGATATAGGTGTCGCTACCGATGCCGACCTCAACTCCATGTATTGGAACGCAGCCAAGTACTCTTTTATGCAGAGCAAAGGCGGTATCACGGCCAACTACACCCCATGGTTGCGCAAGCTCGTTAGCGATATCGACCTTGCCCACATTGCGGGTTACTACAACTTTGGCGATGTCGCCGGTGGTATTGCCGCTTCGTTCACCTATTTCTCGCTCGGTGATGTCCAGTTGCAGGACCAGAACGGTAACGAGTGGGGTACTTGCCGCCCGAATGAGTGGTCGCTCGACCTTTCATACTACCGCAAGTTGCACGAGTATGTCAGCATGGCAGTAGCCCTACGCTTTATGTACTCCGACTTGAACAATGGTATGAATAGTTCCGCCAGCTCGTCCAGCGAGATGTACCCCGCATGGACTATGGCAGCCGACATCGACCTCTACTATCGTCAGCCGATTGAGTTGCCGATGGGGCCGAGCTATTTCTCTTTGGGCTTTACGCTTAAGAACCTCGGTGGCAAGATGTCGTACGATAAGGGAGCTACCTCCAACTTCATTCCCGCTACCATGCGTATCGGTGTCAACTACGAGTTGCCTTTCGACAAATACAACAGCTTGACTTTCGGTGTTCAGGCCGACAAGTTAATGGTGCCTTCTCGTAAGTCGAAGTATGCAGATGGCGAGGATGGCCAATGGACTACCGAAGGATACAC
>CAVKVE010000005.1:22683-24327 GCA_963659655.1 Bacteroidaceae bacterium
TTCACGCTCGGATTCGACCTCGCAGGTATCAAAGACTTGGTCAACAACCGCAAGAAATAAATTAGGCGTATGCGAATCGGATTCGGATACGATGTACATCAGTTCGCCCCCAATCGCAAATTGTGGTTGGGGGGAATTGATATACCCGCAGAGCAAGGCCTTCTCGGCCACTCGGATGCCGATGTGCTGATTCACGCTCTCTGCGATGCCATTCTCGGAGCAGCCAATATGCGTGATATAGGCTTTCATTTCCCCGACACCAAGGGCAACGAATACGAGGGTATCGACTCGAAGATTCTGCTCCGCCGCGTGATGGCTATGGTGCGTGAGGCAGGCTATGAGTTTGGCAACTGCGACTGCACCGTATGCGCCCAAGCCCCCAAACTGAGTCCCTATATACCGCAGATGCAAGCCTGCCTGGCAGAGGTAATGGGCGTAAGCGAAAGCGCAGTATCTATCAAGGCGACCACCACCGAGCATCTCGGCTTTGTCGGCCGCAAAGAGGGTATCGCCGCCTACGCAGTCACCCTGTTGATTTGACAATTGGACAACTTACGGATTTGACGATTGGACTATTTACGACATGTTAATTGTTACTTGTTAATTGTTACTTGTTAATTGTTAATTGAAACAGTGAAACGCTTTCTTTTCTCTATTCTTATCGGCTTGTCTGTCTGTCGCATCTATGCAATGGAGGATTTCGTGGCGCAATGGGTGCGTGATGCCGCTGCTTTGGGCTACACGCCCGAGACGGAGGTAACGGACGACAACTACACACGCCTGCGTATGGCGGACAGTTGCTATCTCGACCTTGTGGACTATACCGACAGTGTGCTTGTCGTGCGTACGGTTTGCGCTCCGGTCTGCTCATCGGTAGCTATGATTTATCGATCTAATGGACAGATAGTCAGAATTATACAGCCTACTGTAGAGGGTATTTTCCCATTGGCACACATTAAGAACGGCGTTCTTTTTTGGACAGACAACACCACGGAGATTCTCGACGAATCCGAGAAAAGAGCGGAAAACAAATAATATCCAACAGGATTACTGCAAAAAACAATGGAATTACCTATTTATTTGATAGGTTATATGGGCGCAGGCAAGACGACTGCCGGTCGTATCCTCGCCGACAAGTTGGGTTGGCATTTTGTCAATTTGGACGATGCTTTCCAAGAGTTTTACAACATCAGCACGGCAGATTTCATTCGCACGTATGGCATAGAGGAGTTCCGCCACAAGGAGAAGGAGGTTATTGAAGAGTTAGCGGAGTTGCCGATGGATCGAGTTATCTACGCCACAGGCGGAGGCTATCCGTGTTGGGAGGACAATATGGAGTGCCTGCACGAGTTAGGCACCAGTTTCTATATTCGTTGGAGTCCGGAGCATTTGGCGAAACGTTTGGCGCTTACCGATTTGAGCGAACGCCCGGTCTTGCAGGGACACACTGAGGAGGAGCTGCTGCAATTCATCACGCCCCATTTGGCATCTCGTGCACCTTTCTACGAGCAGGCGGACTATATTGTCGATGCTCCGATGGGCGAGTGCGACGAGCAGGCGGATGAGCGCATTGCCGACCACCTCTACCACCTCATTCAGCAACTACGAGGGAAGAGCAACTAACAATTAATAATTAACAATTAA
>CAVKVE010000005.1:24446-27658 GCA_963659655.1 Bacteroidaceae bacterium
TAATTCATAATTAGAAAAAATGTCTATCAACGCAATACAAGATAATATCATCGAAGAGTTTTCCGCTTTCGACGATTGGATGGATCGCTATTCGCTCCTTATTGAATACGGCAATGGGTTGGAGCCGTTCCCGGAGGCCGACCGCACCGAGCAGAACCTGATTGACGGCTGTCAATCGAAAGTATGGTTCACGGCCGAGATGAAGGACGGCCACATCATCTATCACGGCGATTCGGACGCCATTTTGGTCAAAGGTATTGTGGCTTTGCTCATCACGGTGCTGAGTGACCACACCCCGCAAGAGATTATCGATGCAGACCTTTATTTTATCGATCGCATCAATCTCCGTGAGCACCTGTCGCCCACGCGCAGCAATGGTTTGGTGGCTATGTTGAAGCAGATGCGCCTCTATGCATTGGCTTTTGCCGCCAAGAAAGAGTAACATTTCGACAAAAAACAACCGTTTCCATAACTTTTTTATCGGGTGTGCCATGATTTGGCGCACCCTTTTTGTATCTTTGCAGCGTAAAAGAGAAAAAGACTCGAAACAAGCATAAAGCTATTGCCATTAAACCTCTAAAAACTACCGGCTACCTATTGTAGCCCCCCCATGTAGCCGCCCGGCAGGAGCCCATCTCCCCGCAGCCAAACCCAAATCCTATATCTTGCACGGGTCTACAACAAAGCAGCCTACTCATCACGAGCAGGCTGCTTTTTCAGTTATATGTTCACTACTAATAGCGGAAGTCGACATTCTTCCGCTTTTCTTTTTTCTTAGTGACGGCGGTCGAGGCGTGCACCATCTTCCGGACGGGGACCACGACGCTCAGGGCGAGGACCACGGTCGCCACGCTGTGCACGAGCAGGACGCTCCGGCTCCACATAGCCTTCGGGTTTCTCTTTCAGTGCCTTTGCGCTCAAGCGGAACTTGCCGGTCTTCGGGTCAACTTCGAGCAACTTAATCGTAATCTTGTCGCCCTCGTGAATACCCGTTTCCTCCATAGTGTCGAAGCGTTTCCAGTCAATCTCCGAGATGTGGAGCAGACCTTCGTGACCCGGCATGAACTCTACGAAGCAGCCGTATGGCATAATCGACTTCACGGTCGATTCGTAGATTTCGCCTACTTCCGGCAGAGCCACAATCGCTTTGATTTTAGCCACAGCAGCGTCCATCGACTCTTTGTTGTTGCTTGCTATCTCTACCTTACCGCCTTCTTCTACCTCATCGATAGAGATCACAGCACCGGTCTCTGCCTGAATACCTTGAATAATCTTCCCGCCCGGGCCAATCACAGCACCGATCATATCTTTCGGGATCATCATTGTCACGATACGCGGAGCGTGCGGCTTGATGTCTGCACGCGGTGCAGGCATGGTCTCGAGCAGTTTGTCGAGGATGTACATACGGGCTTGATGAGCCTGTGCCAGTGCGTTTTCCAGCACCTCGTAGCTCAGTCCGTCTACCTTGATATCCATTTGGCAAGCGGTCAGACCGTCGCGTGTACCGGTGGTCTTGAAGTCCATATCGCCGAGGTGGTCCTCATCGCCGAGGATATCGCTCAGTATCTTGTAGTTCAGCTTGTCGCCTACGAGTTCCGAAATCATACCCATAGCAATACCGCTCACAGGTTTTTTGATAGGCACACCGGCGTCCATCAGTGCCAGCGTACCGGCGCAAACCGTAGCCATCGAGGACGAACCGTTCGATTCCAGAATATCGCTCACTACGCGCACGCTATAGGGGAACTCGGCAGGAATCATGTTCTTCAATGCACGGCAAGCCAGGTTTCCGTGACCAATCTCACGACGACCTACGCCACGCTGTGCTTTTGCCTCGCCCGTAGCGAACGGCGGGAAGTTGTAGTGGAGCAAGAAGCGATCCGAACCTTGAATCAAAGCCTCGTCAATCATTTTCTCATCACGGCTTGTTCCGAGCGTAACGGTAGCCAGTGCCTGTGTCTCACCACGCGTAAAGATACTCGAGCCGTGAGGGCCGGGCAGCGGGCTTACTTCGCACCAGATAGGACGGATGTCGGTGGTCTTACGGCCATCCAGACGCTTGCCCTCATCGAGTACGGCACGGCGCATAGCCTCTTTCTCTACATCGTGATAGTAGCGGTCTACCATAGCGGCGATTTCATCTACATCGATGCCGAGAGCCTCAGCACGAGCGGCCATATAATCTGCCTTCTCGGTCTTGAAGTCAGCGCAGATTTGCGAGAACATATCCTCGCGGTGGTGTTTGTCGGTGTCGGCCGAAGTAGCCTGTGCGTACGCACGCGCATAGCTGAAGTCGTGTACAGCTTGCTTCAGTTCGTCGTCGTTCACCTCGTGGCAGTATTCGCGTTTTACCTCTTTGCCGTAGGCCTTCATCATCTCGTTGATCGCCAAGCACTCCGGCTTGATAGCCTCGTGTGCGGCCTTGATAGCCTCCAGCATAACGGATTCGGGCACTTCTTTCATCTCGCCCTCCACCATCATAATATTGTCGTAGGTAGCAGCCACCATCAGTTCGAGGTCAGCCTGCTCGCATTGTTCAAAAGTCGGGTTGATGACCATCTCGCCGTTCACACGAGCGACACGCACCTCCGATACAGGGCCTTCAAAAGGTATATCCGAGCAAGCCAGTGCTGCACCGGCAGCGAGCCCTGCGATCGACTCCGGCATATCGATACCGTCAGCCGAGTACATCGTCACGTTCACAAAAGTCTCTGCGTGATAGTTAGCAGGGAACAGCGGGCGGAGCGCACGGTCAATCAGGCGGGCAATCAGGATTTCGTAGTCCGAAGCCTTACCCTCACGACGGGTGAAACCGCCGGGGAAGCGACCTGCGCTGGCAAATTTCTCTTTGTACTCAACGGTAAGCGGCATGAAGTCCGTACCGGGAACTGCGTCCTTAGCGGAGCAGACAGTGGCAAGCACCATGGTGTTGCCAATCGTAGCCATCACGGCACCGTCTGCTTGCTTAGCCAGCTTTCCGGTCTCGAGCGTAATGATACGACCATCAGGAAGTTGAATTTCCTTTTTTACGATATTCATTTCGTTGTTTTTGTTATTCGGGGTACCGAATTGCACCCCTGTTTGTAGATTATGGAGCACCGAATTGCGCTCCGTTAATTAGTGTTTGGACACCGAATTATGTCCTATTTTTTATATGACCCCAAAAAGTCGCACAAAGGTACAACTTTTTTTCGACATACACAACCCCTA
This sequence comes from Bacteroidaceae bacterium, assembly GCA_963659655.1. Lineage (GTDB taxonomy): Bacteria > Bacteroidota > Bacteroidia > Bacteroidales > Paludibacteraceae > Colicola. The sequence continues at coordinate 27,657 of CAVKVE010000005.1, forward strand.
AA